>DNMB01000203.1:15143-15379 GCA_003489485.1 Chitinophagaceae bacterium
TTTAACAAGATGCGTTTATACTTGGGTAACATGTGCGGAGCGGGTTGTAAAAAACGAAGATAAGTATTTTGATAAGGCATAAAAAAAGCGTCAGAAAATGTCCTGACGCTCTATGCTTTTAGTGGTAAGGGATCAACCCAGTGCAACCCGCTTAAAGGAGCTCACTGTAACGTTGCCTGATTCACGCAGGTAATCACCGACCGACTTACTGCTATCCTTTACAAAGGCTTGGGCCG
>DNMB01000215.1:0-1804 GCA_003489485.1 Chitinophagaceae bacterium
AAAAGAAAACGGCATTGCAGAGCATCAATTTTCCGGTTTCCCAAAAACTTCTAAATAAAATATCATCGGTAAATAAAGTAATGGCACCCCGACCCATTGACAGTTGCCCTACAGATAATACATCTTTTACAAGAGGCCTGAGCTCACTACCAACGAATCCTGCCAATGGAGCCTCCTGCTTAATCACGCCAACATTCCATCCACCCTCAGCAATAAATTCATAGACCCTATCATCCATCTTCAGCGTATAAAAAGAAGGTCCGTATCCAAAGGCCAATGGATGAGTAGTATCGAGCGATACCTTCCAGATGGCACCGGGTGTAAAGCCAGACAGATAATCTCTTTCTCTGTCACCAAACACAGACAGCGCCCCATAGGGATCTTTATCTTTTTTGTCGGCGGCGTCGTTTTTCTTTTTTACACGGATCCCCCAATCGCCCTTGGCCAATTGAGCGACCGCTCCCTCTAGCGCTACCAGCTTTCCGCCAGAGCTGACCCAGTTTTTAAGCGACTCTTGCAATTCTTTGTTATCGAGAAAACGGTAGCGACCGTCTGCCATGATCAACACATCGACATCTCTAAGGTCTGCTGCAGAAAACGAAGAGGCATTGAGTAAGGTCAACGGATAGTTAAGCTGCTGATCGAAGAAATGCCAGATCTCTCCCACGGCGGTACTGGTGGTTCCCTCTCCCGACAACAGCGCAACGCGCGGTGCCAACAGCGGACGCACACGATCGCTTCCAAAGTCGAATCCTTTTTGCACCAACCCTGTCGAAATGGGATGCATAGCCACCTGTTGCTGATCGGCCCAGCGCTGTGCATTGGTAAAGACGGTCGATCCCATCTTTTCGTTGGCCGTTTTAAGCACGAGCACCGTTCCGGCCCGAAACTCTTTCCCATCCACTGTAAAGGGCGACTCTGCATAGCGAAGTTTATATCCGTGCTGCAAAAGCTTGCCCACAAGCGAAGCCGATGCTACGCCCTGCCAGGGGATGGCATACCCGTAGAGAGTCGACTCATTTTTTACGACAGCAGCCAAAGGTGCGCTTACCGAAGCTACTTTTTCTTTGGCCGCATAGGCTGCCAACCCGTAGGCATAAGGAGCAGACCAGGCCGTAATGTCGTAAGTAGCCGAGTCAGATAATTTGGTTACAGGCTCCATCATTACCTGCAGTAAGGCAGAGCGGGGTTGTTGAGTAGAAATTACTATATCAGAAGACTGCGCGGTAAAATTTTCTTCTTTTTGCGTGGCATAATTCAACCCCTTCGCGGCAGTGCCGGTACCGTATCCATATTGGATCCCATTTTTATCGAATAAAGAGAGCATCGATGCAGCAAGTTCTTTTTCGTGTGGCTGCACTTTTATTACATATGACTTGTATGGAGAGAACTGACCCGCCATGGATTGTTGATAGAACTTTCTGAACTCACTGATCAGCCGCTGGCGATAACGATACGAAACCTCGAGCGTACTAAGAGAAGTAGTGGCATGATGCGCTACACGGTCGACCAAGGTGAGCGTATCACCATCTTCGATGATAATACCCAGTCCGGCCCTTATTCCACCTTGCTCATAGGTCATCCCGATGGCTCCGCTATAGGTTGGATACGTATCGCCATACGAGGGATAGAGCAGATCAAAACGCTCGCGGGTAAAGAACAACCAGCCGTTCTTATCGAAATATCCGGCATGGTTCTTACCAATGGCTTGCTGAAACTCGCGCTGCCAGGGCGTAATGACCTCGTGATAGGGTTCGGCAGCGGGAGCGAAATAATAGGGTTCGTTGTATCCTTGCTCATGAAA
>DNMB01000215.1:2171-6111 GCA_003489485.1 Chitinophagaceae bacterium
GATTCTACCTGCGATTGCCATGCCCAATCTCTGTTGAGGTCAAAGTAATAATGATTGGGGCGTCCACCGGGCCAGGGCTCCTGGTGCTCTCTCGAAAGCGGATGAGCATTGAAGTTCTTTCCCACCACACTGTTGTACCAGTTCACATAGCGATCTCTTCCATCGGGGTTGATACAAGGATCGATCACGACCACCATTTGCTCTAACCACTCTGCGGCCGATGAACCCTCTTTGAGCAATTCATAAAGAGTTACCATCGACGCCTCGGTAGAAGAGGCCTCATTGCCATGAACATTGTAACTGAGCCACACCACAGCGGGATGATTTTCTTCTGTGGGGGCCATTTTATCGAGGGTTAGACCAGCCAGGCGAAGATTGTTCATTCGTACTGACTCGAGAGACGCTATGTGTTTGGGAGCACTAACGAAGGCTACCATCAAGGGCCTGCCTTCATTGGTTACGCCATAGGGAACCAACTTGATACGATCGGGCACGGTGGCTGCCACATACCGAAAATAACTTTGCACCAAATGATGCGGCGTGTGTCGGGTACCGATCTCATAGCCCAGAAAGGCTGCCGGAGACTGAACTTGCGCCTGCGCAAAGCTGACGCACAAAAAAATTACTGCGGTTATAAGTCCGTTGCGTAAAGTCATACAACTGTGTTTATCGTGGCAAGTTAAGGTTTGTTTTCGTTTCCGTAGCTTAGCAATTCATAAGATTTGGCTATGAAATACGCAGCTTGTTTTTTAGTGACTACCGCATTATTTGTCTGCTTGTTGCCCCTTGGGGCCACCACGCAGCAGCAAAGCCCTTTTCAGTATCAAATTGAAAAAACACTGATCGCAAAAAGGGGTGCCGTGGTATCGGCCCATCCCCTGGCCAGCCAGGCAGGGCTCTCCATTTTGCAAAAAGGGGGCAACGCTATAGACGCAGCCATTGCCACACAGCTTGCGCTGGCCGTGGTCTATCCCAATGCGGGCAACATAGGCGGCGGCGGCTTTATGGTAGCGCAACTAAAAAACGGAAAGCAGTTGGCCCTCGACTACCGAGAAAAAGCCCCTGCCAAAGCCCATCGCGATATGTACATAGAGGCCGACGGAACTGCCAATACCGACAAAAGCCAACAAGGACATCTTTCTTCCGGCGTACCCGGCACCGTGGCGGGGCTGTTTGCTGCACACCAATACGGAAAACTCCCTTTTAAGCTATTGATCGCTCCGGCCATTGCACTAGCAGAAAAGGGATTTGTAATTACGGCCGCAGAAGCGCGTGGACTCAACAATTTGAAAAGCGATCTGAAAAAATACAATACACAAACACCCGCATTTATCAAAGACGGCGAATGGAAAGCCGGAGACACACTGGTGCAAACCGATCTCGCCAATACACTCAAAAGGATCCGCGACAATGGACAAGCCGGATTCTACGCAGGCCCCACGGCCGATCTGATCGTAGCTGAGATGCAACGAGGAGGAGGGCTGATCTCAAAAGAAGATTTGCTGGCCTATACGGCACAATATCGCGAGCCCCATCGCTTTCAATACAAAGAATACAGCGTAGTGGGTATGCCGATGCCCAGTAGCGGAGGCGTATTGCTCCATCAAATGCTAAAGATGATCGAGGACCGCTCCATTGCCTCCATGGGATTTCATTCACCCGATGCCGTGCAGTTAATGACCGAGGTCATGCGAAGGGCTTATGCAGACAGAGCGGCTTATATGGGTGATGCTGATTTTTATAAAGTACCGGTCAAGCAAATTACCGACGACTCTTATTTAACGCAGCGCATGAAAAGTTTTGTGGCCGGTAAGCCCACTCCCAGCAACGAGCTGCAACCGGGTGCCGTAGCCGGTTACGAGAGCGAAGAGACCACACACCTCTCCGTGATCGATAAAAATGGTAATGCCGTGGCCGTTACCACCACGCTCAATAACTCATATGGCAGCAGGACCGTGGTGGGAGGAGCAGGATTTTTGCTCAACGACGAAATGGATGATTTTAGCATCAAGCCCGGGGTACCCAATATGTTCGGAGCAGTGGGCGGAGAAGCCAATGCCATTCAACCCGGCAAACGAATGCTTAGCTCTATGGCCCCCACCCTGGTCTTAAAGAAAGGAAAACCTTATTTGATAGTGGGCACGCCCGGCGGAACCACCATTCCCACACAGATCTTTCAGACCCTGGTGAACATTTTGGAATTTGGCATGAGCGCACAGGATGCCGTATACAAACCCAAGTTTCATCATCAATGGCTGCCCGATGAACTGGTACTGGAAAAAGGCTTTCCGGATAACACCAAAACAGCTCTTCAAAAAATGGGATACAAATTCGGTAAAGAGAGAGGTGGCATCGGACGCACCGAACTGATCTTGGTTAGACCCGATGGACGTTTTGAAGCCATCGCCGACAAAAGAGGAGACGATTCGGCGGCAGGCTACTAAAAAAATCGATCTTTTACTTTAACTGAAATCCCTCGAGGAATTTCGTATTGAAGTCACCACTTCTGAACCTTTCGTCTTGCATCAGCTGCAAGTGAAAAGGAATGGTGGTCTTGACCCCTTCTATCACATACTCGCTCAAGGCACGATACATGGTCTGAATGGCCTCCTGGCGAGTTTGTGCTACCGTAATAAGCTTTCCGATCATGGAGTCGTAATACGGAGGAATTACATAGCCCGCATAGACATGGCTGTCTACACGTACTCCGTGCCCGCCGGGCTGGTGTACCACCGTGATCTTTCCGGGCGAAGGACGAAAGTCATTATAGGGATCTTCGGCATTGATACGACACTCGATGGAATGCATCTGCGGATAGTAATCTTTTCCGGAGATACGATGACCGGCCGCGATCAAGATCTGCTCTTTGATCAAATCGTAATTGATAACCTCTTCTGTTACGCAGTGCTCTACTTGTATCCGCGTATTCATTTCCATGAAATAGAAATTGCGGTGCTTGTCGACCAAGAACTCGATGGTTCCCACACTTTCGTAATTGATAGCCGAAGCAGCTTTTTTAGCGGCCTCGCCCATCTTATGTCGAAGCTCATCGGTCATGAAAGGAGAAGGCGATTCCTCTACCAGCTTCTGGTGACGACGCTGTATGGAGCAATCCCTTTCGCTCAAATGACACACATTTCCAAATTGATCGCCTGCCACCTGTATCTCAATATGACGAGGCTCTTCCACAAATTTCTCCATGTAGATGCCATCATTCTTAAAAGAAGCCAGTGCTTCTGCCTTGGCAGTGTCGTATGCCTTTTCTAACTCCGACTCTTCCCAAACAATGCGCATACCCTTTCCGCCGCCCCCAGCCGTGGCCTTTAAAATAACGGGATATCCCATGTCGCGGGCAATTCCTTTGGCCTCATCCACACTTTGTAACAATCCCTGCCCGCCGGGCACTACCGGTACACCGGCTTTGATCATGGTTTCTTTAGCGGTGATCTTATCGCCCATCGAGTTGATCATTTCGGGCGTGGGACCAATGAACTTTATTCCATGCTCATTACAAATACGGGCAAACTTGGCATTCTCTGCCAAAAATCCATAGCCGGGGTGAATGGCATCGGCATTGGTGATCTCGGCAGCCGACATGATATTGGCGATGTTGAGATACGATTCGCTGCTTTGTGGACGGCCAATGCATACGGCCTCATCCGCAAAGCGTACATGCAAGCTATCGCGATCGGCCGTTGAGTAAACCGCTACGGTTTTAATGCCCATTTCACGCGCAGTACGAATAACACGAAGCGCAATCTCGCCTCTGTTGGCAATCAGAATTTTTTTGAACATAGCGGGGATGATTTTGCCTTTAAGCAGGCTCTACTAAAAACAAGGGTTGATCGTACTCTACGGGAGAGGCGTCGTCTACCAATACTTTTACGATACGCCCTTTGACCTCGCTCTCTATCTCATTGAAAAGCTTCATGGCCTCGAT
>DNMB01000215.1:6480-8680 GCA_003489485.1 Chitinophagaceae bacterium
GGTTTGTCGGGTGAGGACTTTCGGTAGAAAGTTCCGATCATCGGGCTCTTTACGGTAATGAGATTATCACTGGCAGCGGGAGCCGCCTTGGGCTTCTCGGGAGCTGCAGCAGAGGGAGCCGCGGCAGCAGGGGCAGCAGCCATAACAGGAGCTGCCGTGGTGGCTACTACATGTTGAACGGGATCTTCTTTTTGCTTGACCGTTACCTTAAAATCCTTTTGCTCAATGGTCACTTCTCCGATATTGGATTTGTTGACCATTTTGATCAACTCCTGAATCTGTTTAAAGTCCATGCCTTTCAATTTTTAAAATTTTGGGTTGAGTGATCAGGTAATCTCAGGGTGCTAAGGTAAGGTAAAGCCATACAGATGGGGTTCATTTTTTATTGATTTTGATGATTTTTGGGCAAAAAATGAGGAAAAAAGGCCAAAAAAGGCAAAAAAAAGCCCGAAATCGTAAAATTTCGGGCAGTCTATAAAAAAGGCTAATGCCTACTCTTTTACTCTTTCTACGTATTCTCCGGTCTTGGTATTGATGCGGATCAGCTCGCCCTCGTTTACAAAAAGAGGAACGCTAACCGAGGCGCCGGTCTCAACGGTAGCCGGCTTGAGGGTACGTGTAGCCGTATCGCCTCTTAACCCGGGCTCAGTGTAAGTAACCTGCAAAACGATCTTATCGGGCAGCTCTACGCTCATGGGAAGCTCGGTCTCGGTATTGAACAGAACGCTCACCTCTTGACCCTCCTTTAAGAACTGAGGGGCATCTACCACATTCTCTTGCACGGCCACCTGCTCGAAGGTCTCGTTGTCCATAAAATTAAAGCCCGTATCGTCTTTGTATAGAAATTGATAGGCCTTACGCTCTACGCGCACCGGAAAGATGTTATCTCCCGAATTCCAGGTCTTCTCAATGGAGCGGTTGTTGTCTACCCCCTTTAACTTGGCCCATACCTTGGCCGCAGCGCGCGCGGTTTTATTCTCGCCAAACTCCACCACTGAGTATAAACTTCCGTCCAATTTTAAGATCAGCCCGCGGCTGATATCTGATGTAGTTGCCATTGCTAAATTTATTGAGGCGGCAAAGATAAGGGAGCCTACCCTGAACACAAAAACTGCTACCTTCGCAAAAATTTTTAACGATGAAAGTGACTGTAGTAGGTGCAGGCGCAGTAGGCGCCACCTGTGCCGACAATATTGCCAGAAAAGAGCTTTGTACAGAATTAGTGCTACTCGACATCAAAGAAGGGATCGCAGAGGGTAAGGCACAAGACATGATGCAGACCGCTACTCTGCTGGGATTCGACACCCGCATTACGGGCAGCACCAACGATTATTCCAAAACAGCTAACAGTGATGTAGTGGTGATCACATCGGGACTTCCTCGTAAGCCCGGGATGACCCGCGAAGAATTGATCGGCGTCAATGCCGGTATCGTTAAGGGTGTTTGCGAAAACATACTGAAGCACTCTCCTAATGCCATTGTGATCATCGTGAGCAATCCGATGGATACCATGACCTATCTGGCTCTGCAGAGTACCGGCTTGCCCAAGAACCGCATCATAGGCATGGGCGGTACGCTAGACAGCAGCCGCTTTAAATACCAATTGAGTTTGCACCTTGGCTGCAGCCCCTCCGATCTAAATGCCGTGGTGGTGGGTGGCCATGGAGATACCACTATGATTCCGCTGATTCGTCTGGCCACCTGGAATAGTGTGCCTGTCACAAAATTCCTAAGCCAGGAGCAACAAGAAAAAATCGTCAAAGACACCATGGTGGGAGGCGCTACCCTTACGGCCCTCATTGGCACCTCTGCGTGGTATGCTCCCGGGGCAGCCGCTGCCGCATTGGTAGAATCGATCGTGCGCGACGAAAAGAAACTCTTTACTTGTTGCGTGTCGCTGAATGGCGAATACAACCAAAACGATATTTGCTTGGGCGTACCCGTTACGATCGGAAGAAACGGATGGGAGAAGATTTTGGACTTCGAACTCAATGCAGCCGAGCAAGAAGCGTTCGATAAAAGCGCCGCTGCCGTACGCAGTATGAACGAAGTACTAAAAACACTTTGAGAAGACCAGTAGCCCTAACAACAACATTGCGAATTTATAGAGCCTCTAGCGAGGCTCTTTTTTTTGAATGCGAAAACAAAAACGAGTAGCGCGCCCCAAAAAATCAAATGGTGTCGTAGCCTTGGTAATGTC
>DNMB01000020.1:0-1171 GCA_003489485.1 Chitinophagaceae bacterium
CCCGCTGCCCTACTCTCTTTCATGAATGAGTTCTACCAACAAAGCAGTGTTCCGACCGATATCGTTTACACCGCAAAACTTTTTTATGCTTGCACCAAACTGGTCGAGAATAACTTTTTTGAAAAAGGAAGTCGTCTGTTGATCATCCACAGCGGCGGATTGCAAGGCAACCGTTCCCTACCCGTCAACACTTTTTGTTTTGGGTAATTACTTCTAGGCCACAACGCCATTATCTTTGTAGTACACCTATGCCCTTACCTCTCCCGCACCGATTCAGGCTACTGAGCCTTTTACTGCTGTGCAACTTACAGTTAACAGCGCAAGAACCACTTCCCGCCTTTGAAGTGCGAGACATTGGCAGTGGGCGCATAGTAATCAGTTGGTTCAATCAATATCCCTACACGGCACAAATTTCAATTCAACGGTCCTTCGACAGCTTGCGTGGCTATAAAAGCATTTTGACGGTACCCGACCCAAGTGCCATACAAAACGGTTTTGCCGATACAAAGGCGACCAACGACCATATGTTCTATCGTCTTTATATCTTACTCGACAAAGGACAATATTTTTTTACAGCCCCTAAAAGACCTATCAAGCAGCCCGTGAGTACAACGGCACCTCGCCCTGCGACCCCTGCCGCTTCGAACAGCACCGCGATCGCCCCTGCCACCACACCACCGCAGCCCGCAGCTACGGAAGCCGCAGAAGAAGAAAAAGAAGTAAGCGCTACTGCCGCAAAAACCTCCGACCAGTACATGGTCAAAAAAGTGGAGCCCATTGTCATTAAACTCGATCCTTCAAAAATGGGTGACTCCGCCAGAACGCCTTTTACCGTAAGCCCGCAAAACGATCCGGACGCTTATGCTCCTTCGCTGTACGTGTATGCGCAAGCCGACGGGAATATTCGAATAGACGTGCCCAATAAAAAAAGATACTCCGGCTACCGGATCAGATTCTACGAAGCCGACAAACAATTTCTCTTTGAACTAAAACAACTACCGGCCCCCAGCTTTCAACTCGACAAGACCAATTTCTTGCATAGCGGTTGGTTTCTCTTTGAATTATACGAAGAGTCCAGGCTAATAGAGCGACACAAGGTTTTTCTGGAAAAAGATTTTTGATCGACCCAAGCCGACGTTCGCCGGACAAGCCAATGTTCGTCGAACTAGCC
>DNMB01000020.1:1497-4333 GCA_003489485.1 Chitinophagaceae bacterium
CGAACTAGCCAACGTTCGCCGAGGCTGCAATGCTAATATCAAACACGGCTTCGAAGTGATGCAGTAACTTTTGTTTGACCTGCTCCATATCTATGGCAAGAGCTGTCTCTCGTTGCATAGAGGTCACCGATTTATTGGCAATGCCGCAAGGAACGATATTATCGAAATAAGACAGGTCGGGGTGTACGTTCAGGGCAAATCCATGCATGGTCACCCAGCGGCTACACCGCACACCCATGGCGCAGATCTTACGGGCTTGCAACGGGCTCTCCGGATCGAGCCAGACACCGGTCTCTCCCTTGGAGCGCTGCCCCACCAATCCATAATCAGCTAGTGTAAGGATGATCACCTCTTCTAGCTCGCGCAAGTACCTGCCAATATCGGTATAGAAACATTCCAGATCAAAAATGGGATACCCAACGATCTGCCCGGGTCCGTGAAAAGTGATATCACCTCCTCGATTGCTATGATAAAAACCGATCTGACGCTTTTGCATTTCTTGCTGATCGATCAAGACATGCTCCATCTTACCGCTTTTTCCAAGTGTGTATACAGGTGGATGCTCCACTAGCAGCAGGTGGTGAGAAGTGGGTTGACCGGCAGCCTTGCTAGCCAAGGCCTGCTTCAATAATTTCTCTTGCAGGTCCCAGGCCTGGCGGTACTCCATCTTGCCCAAGTCTTGAAATTGCACCACTTGCTTCATAGAAATACAAAGGTACCGACAAAGAAGCATGCTTTACCTTTGTCGATATGAAACCCGAAACAGAGGATCGGATCTCAGAGAGCAGCGATGAACTCTACGAACGCTTTACCCTACAGGTCGACAAAGGGCAAGAACCCCTTCGGATCGATAAATTTCTTGCCAGCCGCATAGAGAGAGCCACTCGCAACAAATTACAACAGGCCATGTCGCTGGGCATGGTCACGGTCAATGGGCAAGCCGTAAAACCCAACTACAAGATCAAGCCCCTCGATCAGGTTTGCATTTACTCAGACATCAGTCCCGAAGAGACAGAGGTAGTACCCGAAAAAATGGACCTCGATATTGTGTACGAAGACGGCGATCTGATGGTCATCAACAAGCCTGCCGGATTGGTAGTGCATCCCGGTAGCGGAAATTATAACGGAACCTTACTCAATGGAGTGGCTTGGTATCTTAAGCAGCAGAATCCATCGCTCACAGAAGACGTACTGCCTCGCTTTGGGTTGGTACACCGCATCGATAAAAATACAAGCGGACTGCTGGTGCTGGCCAAAACTGACATTGCCATGCGGCAGCTGGCCAAACAATTTTTTGATCATAGCGTAAAAAGAGAATATCATGCACTCGCCTGGGGCGATCTGCAACAAGAGCAAGGCACCATCGTGGCACATATTGGAAGACATGTGCGGTTCAGGAAAAAGTTTGAGGCCTACCCCGAGGGCGATCACGGAAAAGAGGCGATCACACACTATCAAGTATTGGAACGATTTGGGTATGTGACCTATGTGCGCTGTGTGCTAGAGACAGGCAGGACCCACCAGATAAGGGTACACATGAAGCATCTTGGCCACCCGTTGTTCAGTGATGAGACCTACGGAGGCGACACCATCGTCAAGGGTACCGTGTATGCCAAATACAAACAGTTCGTAGAAAACTGTTTTGCGATCTGCCCACGTCAGGCACTACATGCCAAAACACTGGGCTTTGTGCATCCTGTAACGCAGCAAGAAATGTTTTTTGAAGCCCCGCTTACGCCCGATCTTGAAAAGCTGATCGAAAAATGGAGAAGTTATGCGGCAGGGTTCAAGAAAGAATGATCAGTGCACATCATAGATCGTGGCCGTAAACAGCCCTCTCTCCCGCTTTTTGAAGACCAGATCCCAATCTCCCACATAGCGCAACAAAACAGGAACGACCCACTGCCCATAGCGGGCCATCTCGGCTTCCATCGACACGTTAAAATCATATACACCGGCGCTATAGCTCATGGTGTAGCTTCGCTTAAGCACTTCCATGGTGCGGATACTAAACCAGGTATCCATTTTATCGAGAACAAGTTGGTCGCGCTGGCCGGCCGTCAACCCCTTTTTGGCAGATACCGAAAAAAGATAACAAGGCTCCCCGCGATGCTCACTGTAGTCGATCGAATAATCATAGAGCGCCGAGCGTTCACGATCGAAAATATCCATCTTATCGCCTAGTAAGGGAACGCCCTGAATGCGTTGCCCCGGCTTAAAGAGTAACATCTTTAATTGCTCCTTGTGTTTGGCAACGCCGCTCAGTCCCTTGGTAGAGAACTTGCGCGAGCGTACCGAATTGGTTTCTCCACACACCTTTCCTTTGGTAAAAAATAAACTTGCATAGAGCTCGGCAGTATAATAATTGTAGCGGCCCTTTCTGTCATAAAAACTTCCTGTGGCCTTTTCGTCGAGCACCTCCATGGTGCGGCAATTACCGGTGCGGGTCTGCCTTGTTTTGCTCAGCAAACGGGCTTGCACCCTTCCTTGCTTGTCTCGCATCATAATGTCGTTACTCGATGTAAAATTGAGTACCCGCAAATTCTTGAATGCTTTGTAAAAACTGGTATCGGTCTTGACCTGCTCGATAAAGCGCGCCACATTTAACCGACTTCGAATAATTACCTCCGACAACCGAACGGTGCGCGCCAGTCGAGCCTTATCAAGTGAATCTTCGCTTGCAGCAGGTTGCGCCAGTAGTGCACAGGATGTAAGACATAGCAGTATCAGCAAAGAATACCTCATCCGGGAAATTGCATCTTGTAGTCTACCTTGATCTTTCCTTTTGTAATATCGGTCAGCTTTCCCTTGAGCAGCTTCTTTTTTAACGCAGAGA
>DNMB01000133.1 GCA_003489485.1 Chitinophagaceae bacterium
TCGTGTTGGGGGCTTTGTGCCCGAGATCGGAATCGAACCGATACACCATTGCTGGCGGCAGATTTTGAGTCTGCTGCGTCTACCAGTTTCGCCACCCGGGCGGGGGAGGGCAAATGTACGCAAATCAGCGAACTAGGCAAAGGGAAGGGGCTATTCGACCGGCAGCAATTTGCCGCTGCTGCTGCCTAAAGGGGGGCAAGGCTGCTGGAAATGCGGTCGAGATATTTCTTTTGAAAATAATAGGCCTTTACTTTCAGTAGTTCGGCCTCAGTGGTTGCGCCCTCTTGGTAATCTTCTACGATCTTTTTTACGGGGGCGTAGATCTCTTGCTGCAACTCTACTAAGCGCTCTTTCAGTGAGGTTTGTTGGGCGGGGTCATTTTCTGCGATCGCTTCATTAATGTCCATCATTTCCATTAAAAAATCAGGATCGAGTTGAAATTTCTCTTGCTCGTCCAATAGTCCTTTTAAATTTAGTACGTAGGCAATGGTCTGGTCGGGTTGTTGAAAAACGTTCCAGGCCTTATTGAGTAAAGCGCTTTTTTGCAGGGCATCCTCTTGCGCATCGGGAGTGTCTTGTGTATAAAAATCAGGATGATAACGACGACTTAGTTGCAAGAATTTGCCGCTCAGTTGCTTTGCATCGACCTGCAATTGTATGGGAATCTCAAATAGTTCAAAATAGTTCATGCTGTTAAACCGGTCAAATCAGATTACTTTTGACCCTGGTTGCAAAGGTATGCCTATGATCAAGATCGGATTGCTGCGCGAGGGTAAAAATCCTCCCGATAGCCGGGTGGCGCTTACGCCGGGACAGTGTAAGTGGCTTCAAAAGACATTTCGGGAGGTCCAGGTGATGGTGCAGCCCTCTGTTACTCGCTGTTACAGTGACAAAGAATACCAGTCTGCAGGGGTAACCCTGCAAGAAGATCTTTCTTGCTGTGATTACCTCTTTGGCATAAAAGAAGTCCCTGCCGCCGAGTTGATCGAGCATAAGACCTATTTGTTTTTTTCGCATACCAAAAAGCTGCAGCCCTATAACCAGCAGCTTTTCCGGACGGTGATGGCAAAGCGAATTCGGCTTATCGACTACGAGTGTCTTGAGCACGAAGATGGGCAGCGAATTATCGGCTTTGGCTTCTTTGCCGGGGTAGTAGGGGCTCACAATGGTATCATGGCCTATGGAAAAAGAACTGGAATATTTAACTTAAATAGAGTCTACAAGCAACGGAGCTTTAGAGAGTTAATTCATACGTATTTTGGCCTGAAATTGCCCGCAATCAAAATTGCGGTGACAGGATCGGGTCGAGTGGCGCACGGCATTTTAGAGATCATGAACCTGATGGGGGTGCACGAGGTGGAGCCTTCCGATTACCTAAAACGGGAGTATACCTACCCAGTCTATACGCACTTAAAAGGGGCCGATCTTTTTAAAAACAAGATAACTGGCTTGTATGACAGAGAGGAGTTTCATGCGCACCACGACCTGTACGAGTGCCTCTTTACGCCCTACACCTTTGTTACCGATATTTTGATGAATGGAATTTATTGGGAAGAGGGCATGGCACGACTTTTTGAAAAAGAGGATGTCTGCAACCCTCGCTTTCGTATCGTTACCATTGCCGATATCAGTGATGATGCCAACGGTTCAGTGCCGATCAACCTGGGCGATCAAAGCATTGCGGATCCGGTCTATGGCGTAGATCGGGTTACGCTGGGCAAAACTGATCCCTATTTACCCGGCTCCATCGATGTGATGGCAGTAGGTAACCTTCCCAATGAACTGCCTCGTGATGCCAGTCGCTATTTTGGCGAGCAACTGATCAAATACATTTTGGAAGATCTTTTTAAAGGAGGCTCTTCTGTTATTGAAAAAGCCACCCTCACGCAAGATGGAAAACTAAGCCCGCTGTACGATCATATGCGCAGCTATGCGGGTCTTTCTTAGTGCTATAGTGTAAGGTAGTAGTCTGTAAGCAGCTCTCGAAACCGATTGCTGTAAGAGCCGGTTTCGCCGCCAATGCATATTTCTTGTTCTAAAAGATCTGTTGAAGCTTTTCCTCTTTTGCCTGCCAGCAGTAATCGATGCGCAAGGCTGTGAGGAGCCGTTTTAACAGCAGTTTTCTCCACTACACACAGGTCGTGGCTATGCAGCAGAGTCTGTACTTCTTGTTCTCGCCGGCAGGGCAGCAGTAAAAAGAATTTTCCTGTTGCGCTCAGGTGAGCCGAGATGAATCTGAAAAGAGAAGCTAATGTTAGGGTATCATCATGAAAAGCCCAGTTTCTTTTTTGTTCCATTGCCTTTAGATCGTCTTGATAAAAGGGAGGGTTGCTAATGATGATATCGTAAGGTTCGGCTGGGTCAAACGAGGTCACATCTACGGTATGGATCTGTATTTGCTGCTGAAAGCCCGCCTGCTCCACATTGTGTAGGGCCTGTTGTGCGGCTTGCGGATCTATTTCAAGACCATCAATATAAAGTGAAGGATTTTTTTGATGGATCATCATTGCCAGTAGACCGGTTCCTGTACCTACGTCTGCCAGACGAGGTGCGCGAGCCGGCTCTAGTGGATTGGCTGTAAAATGCTGTTGAAGATGATCACTGGCCCAGGCACCCAGTAAGCAGGCATCTGTGGTTACTTTCATGGCTGCTTGATCTTGCCAAACGGTAAACTGCTTGAAAGAAAAGTAGGGATTTGCCATAGGGTACAATTACCAGGTCGCTTTGGCGCTCGAGCGAATATCCAGCGGAGCAAATTGCTTTGCTAAGAATTTATGATATCCGGTTATAGCGATCATGGCCGCATTGTCGGTGCAATATCTAAGCGAAGGGATGTAGTACTGATATTGATATTTTTGGGCCATCTCTTCGATCCCTTTTCGCAATCCGCTGTTGGCGGCCACGCCGCCTGCTAGCGCAATTTGTTTGATACCGGTTACCGCTACAGCCTTTTTAAGTTTATGCAGCAAGATCGAAACGATGCGCTGTTGTACAGATGCGCAGAGGTCTTCGAGGTTCTCTTGAATAAAGGTCTGTTGTTCTTGCGCCGAAGCGATCAACTCGGGATGGTAGGCATGACTTTTTCCTGCATTTTGTAAAAAATAAAGGATCGAGGTCTTTAACCCGCTAAAACTAAAATTAAGATCAGCGATTTGCGGTTCAGGAAAAACGAAGCGATTTGCTTTTCCGCTCTTGGCATATTCATCGATCAGGGGTCCTCCCGGATAGGGAAGCCCCAGTAGCTTGGCTGTTTTATCGAAGGCTTCTCCAGCAGCGTCATCGATCGTTTCTCCGATCACCTCCATTTTAGTTGCGCTTTCGCATTTTACCAGTTGCGTATGCCCGCCACTAACGGTCAGGCACAAGAAAGGAAACGAAAGGGTAGGGTGCTCGATCAAGTTGGCCAGTACATGTGCTTGCATGTGATGAACGGCAATGAGTGGTTTATCTAGCGAAAGGGCCAGCGATTTAGCGAATTGTCCTCCCACCAGTAGCGATCCGATCAGCCCCGGACTTTGTGTATAGGCAATTGCGTCTATAGCGTATAACGAAATATTGGCTTTTCTAAGCGCTTGCTCCACCACGGGCACAATATGTTGTAAGTGAGAGCGAGAGGCCAGTTCGGGTACCACCCCACCAAAATTTGCATGCACTTCTTGGGTGGCTACCTCGTTAGACAAAATGGCTCCGTCAACGCAGACCGAGGCCGCGGTTTCATCACAAGAGGACTCTATGGCTAAGATATGCGTGGGCACAGCACAAAAATAGCAAAGTTCCGGCGCGCCTCTCTATTTGCTTCGAATGGCCACAACGGGATCCATTCTGGCGGCCTGCCGTGCAGGAATAAAACCGGCGATGATGCCTACGATAATGCAGATCCCTATTGCCAGCAGCATGTTAGCCGTTGAAATAAAAACAGGAAAATTAAGCGCACTGGTCAAGATCTGGGTCAGTAAAAAGACCAGCGTGAGTCCAATGAGTCCGCCGATGATGCAGAGAAAAGATGATTCCAAAAGAAACTCCGTAAGAATGATACTGCTTTTGGCCCCAATGGCTTTTTTTAGTCCAATCTGGCTGGTGCGCTCACGAACGGATACGAACATGATATTGGCTACACCAAACATTCCGACGACCAGCGAGAGCATGGCAATGGCCCAACCGCCAATATTTACATTTACGAAAAGATCGCTGATCACTTTGCTAAAATCATTGATATCGTTCAGCGAAAAATTATCTTCTTGTGTGGGGGTGAGCTTTCTGACCGCGCGCATGGTTCCGGTCAATTCCTCTTTCAGCGACTTCGAAGAGACACCTTCTTTTCCTTGCACCATTATGAGTGGATCGGCCTTAAGCTCGTTCATGAGAGTTCTCCCGAACCGGTAGGGAATAAAGATGCTTTTATCGAACTCCCATCCTCCCTCCGATAAAAAACCCTTTCCTTGTTTTTTAATAATGCCGATCACCAGCATTTGCTTGCCTCTGACCTCTACGATCTTGTCGATACCGAGATCGGCTTGACCGAAAAGTTGTTCGGCTATCTCATTTCCGATCACAGCCACATGAGCGCCATCTTCGTATTCTCTGTCTGCAATGGCGCGGCCAAAGGCGATCTCTGCGGGTTGAATGTAGCGAAAGTCCTCATTGATGCTATGGGTGGTCACACCGCTGAGTTGTCTGCCTGCGAAGTCTACGGGGTCATTGATGCTGTTGTGAAAGGCTACGTAGCGGGCCATGGGCGTGCGGTCTCTGATCTCTTCTACTTCTTGATAGCGTGGTGACGGGCGGTTTACGAATTTCCACCAGGGATAATCGGGTCCGCCGCCGCTGTATTCCCACTTGTCGATATAGATCGTGTTATTGCCCAGCGATTTTATTTCGTTTTGAATATTTTGCTCCAGACTGTTTACCGTAGCCAGCACCCCAATAATGCAAAAGATGCCGATCGTAATGCCAAATAGCGACAAAAAGGTGCGTAGCTTGTTTTTCCATAGCTCTTGTATGGCCATTTTAAAGCTGCTGACGACTATTTCTATGGTACCCGTGATCATGATGCAAATTTACTGGCTATCGGGGGCTCGCAAACTAATATTTTGACGGACGGCCTGCCCAGACTGCGACCGGCCATCGGGCAAGTGGTGGCGCCCCCTTACCTTTGCGGCGCTCTTATGAAGTACCAGCACGAAATCGCCAAGCGGCGCAGTTTTGCCATCATCTCTCACCCCGATGCCGGAAAGACCACTCTAACGGAAAAGTTTCTGTTATTTGGAGGGGCCATTCAAGTGGCCGGTGCTGTAAAGAGCAACAAGATCAAAAAGCATGCTACCAGTGACTTTATGGAGATCGAGCGGCAAAGAGGTATCTCGGTGGCTACTTCGGTAATGAGTTTTGAGTACAATGGCACGCTCATCAATTTGCTCGATACCCCCGGTCACAAGGATTTTGCGGAAGATACCTACCGTACCCTAACTGCAGTCGACAGCGTTATTCTGGTGGTGGACAGTGTCAATGGCGTGGAGGAACAAACCCGCAGGCTGATGGAGGTCTGTCGTATGCGTGACACTCCCGTTATCGTTTTTATCAATAAGATGGATCGGGACGGAAAGAACAGGTTCGATCTACTCGAAGAGATCGAAAAGGAGCTCAATATTCGACTGCATCCGATGACTTGGCCTATCAATAGTGGTAAGGACTTTAAGGGCGTGTATAATATGGCCGACCGTAGTTTGCTGTTGTTCAGGGCCGGTACCCGCGCCGATGAGGATACCCTTCAAGTTGCTTCGCTCTTAGATCCGGTACTCGATCAGAAGCTGGGAGAAAAGGATGCAAAGCAACTACGTGAGGATGCTGAGTTGGTAGAGGGGGTGTACGGTCCATTGAATGAGACCGAGTACCTCGAGGCCAAGGTGGCTCCTGTTTTTTTTGGAAGTGCCATCAACAACTTTGGGGTCAAGGAAATGCTCGATACATTTATTCGAATAGCACCGACCCCGCGCAGCCGGGTGGCGACCACGCGTCCGGTAGATGTTCAAGAAGACAAGATGAGCGGTTTTGTTTTTAAGATACACGCCAACCTCGATCCCAAGCATCGAGACAGGATCGCTTTTTTCAGAGTCTGCTCCGGTAAGTTCGAACGAAATAAATACTATCACCATGTGCGACTAGATAAAGAGGTGCGTTTCAGCAACCCTTATTCTTTTATGGCACGTGATAAGAGTATAATCGAAGATGCCTATGCGGGTGATGTGGTCGGGCTATTCGATACCGGAAATTTCAAGATAGGTGATACGCTTACCGAAGGCGAGGATTTTTATTTTACGGGGATCCCTTCTTTTTCTCCCGAGATATTCAAAGAGGTTGTCAATAAAGATCCGCTCAAGACCAAGCAACTAGAAAAGGGGTTGCTGCAATTGACCGACGAGGGCGTCGCGCAGCTCTTTACGCAGTTCGGTGGTAACAAGAAGATTATTGGTTGCGTTGGTGAATTGCAATTCGAGGTCATCCAATACCGGCTGTTACA
>DNMB01000117.1 GCA_003489485.1 Chitinophagaceae bacterium
AGTAATTTACTGCAATTATTTTCGGTCCCTTAATTTTTTTTGCTGATCCTGCATTTGCTCGAGCTTCTCTTGCCACTTGGACTTGGCCTTTGGCTTTTTTCTGTTCTCTTGAATTTTTGCCAATATCTTATCGTGATCGATAATGTAATTCTGGATAACAAATTGCATGGCCAGGGTAATTAGATTCGATACCGTATAATACCAGGTAAGAGCGGACGGAAGATTATTAAAGAAGAACAACATGAAAAAAGGAAAGATGTAGGGCATGTACTTCATGACCGGATTGCTCTGGTCAGGACTCATGCTCATACTATATACGGAGATCAGTAAGCTGGTAAGGGTAGCCAGCAGGTTAAACAGACTCAGGTGATCGCCAAAAAGAGGAATGGTAAAACCAAAATGAATCGGCGCATCATAGGCAGAGAGGTCATTAGCCCACAAGAACTCCGCACCTCGCAAGCTGATCTCGGAGTTAAAGAAACTGAAAAGCGCAAAGAAGATCGGGATCTGCAGTAGCGCCGGAATGCACCCTCCCAGCGGATTAACACCCGCCTCGCGAAAGAGCTTCATCTGCTCCATACTGATGGATTGCTGGTCGTCTCCGAACTTCTCTTTTAACTTCGATATCTCGGGGCGAAGGGCCTTCATCTTGGCTCCGCTCAGATAACTCGAATAAGTAAGCGGCGAAGTAACCAGTCGAATAAACAGCGTTAGCAGAGCGATCGCCAGCCCAAGGTTGGCGCCGCTGAGGCTGCGCATAAAATCAAAAATGGGAACAATGATATATTTATTGATGGGGCGCACAAATGCATAGACCCCTTGACCCAAATTAACGATCTGGTCAAACCCATAGGGTGTGCTCTTTAAAATATGGTAGTCTGAAGGTCCGTAGTAAAGTCCCAGGTCTGCCCGAGCAGTGCCGGTTGCAGGTAGTTGTAATTTTAAAGCAGCGGCACTACGAACCACCACACCAAGTGAATCGACCGGAAGGGTCCAGGAAAGTTGCCCGGTAGTAAATGGCGTTTTGGAGGCAATGGCAGCAAAGAAAAAACGCTGACGAAGCCCTACCCACGAAAGAGGCTTTGAAAAATTCAGTTCGGTTCTGTTACCAATGGTAAAGTAGTCGAACTCACCACCCTCTTCGAAACCAACCTGTGTATTTTGCTTCTCGTAGGCAATATCATCCTCTTGTTTAAAAGCTTCGTACTGCCACTGAAGCGAAAGCACACCTTGGGTCAGTAATCTCTCCGCTCCCTGCACCTCTATCGAAAAATCGATCAGATAACTATCGGGGCGAATAGTATAGACGTGAACCAATGAGACAGGGCTGGCACTATCTGCCGCCACCAAAGACATCCGTAGGGTTTTACTTCCGTCGGGTTGGGTCGTAACCGCAGCCGGCGTAAAAATAAGATCGGCCGTTTGTGCCGTTTTGTTATTGCCGGTATTGATGGCATAACTTATCTGGTTGTACATCCCCTTGGCAAGTACTACGAAACCAGTGTCGTCGTGCTGACGAAAACCGGTCAACTGCACATCGGCCACCTGTGCGCCCTTGGTCGAAAAGGAAACCTTCATGAGTTTGTTCTCGAGGGTTACCACTTGCGGAGCAACTGACGCTGTAGCTGAAAAATAGCCTGCTGAGGCTACCCGGCTCAAACTATCGGCACGCTGAGACTCGATGAGCAGTGATGCAGAATCTACCTTGGGGCGGTTGGCCTTGGCGGTGGAATCGCTTACGAACTGCTGACGAGCCTTGGCTTTGTTATACGCGGCCTGTTCTTCGTTGGTATAATAGAAGTATCCAAAAAAAAGTACAGCAAGAATAATAAAACCGATAACCGAATTGCGATCAAAATTCATGGCCTGATTTGTTTGGCGAATAAACTGGGCCGACAAAGATAAGGGAACGGCATTTTAGCCCCCGGTCTGCTACACAGTGGCGGCCCTGGCCGCAGGTGACAACCGACTTGCGGCATGTTGCAGCGCGGCCTTTACAAATTCTACAAAAATGGGTTGCGGATTCTCGACGGTGCTTTTTAGTTCGGGGTGATATTGCACACCTATGAAAAAGGGATGTCCGGTAAGCTCGATGATCTCCACAAGGCCCGTGTCGGGGTTTTTACCGCTGGCCATCATGCCGGCCGATTCAAAGTCCGCCAGGTATTTGTTGTTGAATTCCCAGCGATGTCGATGGCGCTCGCTGATCTGCTCTTGTCCATAGATACGATGTGCCAGACTTCCCTTTACGAGATGACAGGGATAGGCCCCTAATCGCATGGTACCTCCCTTGGCGGTTACTTTCTTTTGCTCGTCCATCAGATCGATAACCGGATGCGGAGTCTGCGGATCCATTTCGGTAGAGTTGGCTCCGGTTTTTCCTAATACGTTTCGGGCAAACTCAATGGCAGCCATTTGCATGCCCAGACAAATACCAAAGAAGGGCAATTTATTCTCACGGGCATAGCGTACGGCGGTGATCTTACCTTCTACTCCCCTGTGCCCAAACCCGGGGGCTACGAGCAAGGCATCGAGTCCGGTCAGCTTTTCTGCGACATTCTCAGCAGTGATGTATTCACTATGAACATTGTGCACCAGCACCTGGCATTCGTTCATGGCACCGGCATGGATAAATGATTCCAAGATCGATTTGTACGCATCTTGCAATTCAATGTACTTACCCACCAGACCAATGGAGACCTTCCCCTTAGGATATTTTAGTTTATCTAAAAATTGCTTCCACTTCGTTAGATCGGGCTCACGGGTAGACATCAAATTCAGCTTCTTGAGCACGATGGTATCGAGTCCTTCGCGCATCATGAGCACCGGCACCTCATAGATGGTGCTGGCATCGGCCGCTTCAATGACAGCCTCTGGCTTTACGTTACAGAACAATGCGATCTTGCGCTTGAGTTCGGGGCTGAGCGGTTTTTCGGTGCGACAAACGATGATATCGGGATGCACGCCTTCTTCGCTTAGCATTCTTACGCTGTGCTGCGTGGGCTTTGTCTTAAGTTCTTTGGCCGCTTTCAAATAAGGGATCAAGGTCAGATGTACCACTACCGTATCTTCTTCGGGCAGCTCCCACTGCAATTGACGAACCGATTCCACAAAAGGAAGACTCTCGATATCGCCCACCGTGCCACCAAGCTCGGTGATCACCACATCGAACTCGCCGGTTTGCCCCAGCAGTTTCATTCTGCGTTTGATCTCGTCGGTAATGTGGGGAACTACTTGCACGGTCTTTCCCAAGAAAGCGCCCTCTCGTTCTTTATTGATTACAGTCTGATAGATCCTTCCCGTTGTAACGTTGTTGGCCTGCGAGGTAAAAATATTGAGAAAGCGCTCGTAGTGACCCAGATCAAGATCGGTCTCGGCACCATCCTCTGTAACATAGCACTCTCCGTGTTCGTATGGATTTAAGGTACCCGGATCTACGTTAATATAAGGATCGAATTTTTGGATGGTGACCCTGAGGCCTCTTGCCTGCAATAACTTGGCAAGTGAGGCAGCGACAATTCCTTTACCCAATGAAGAAGTGACCCCTCCGGTCACAAAAATGTACTTAGACATGCAGCATCAATTTTATTCAGTCGGATCAACCAATCAATTGACCTGCGGGCACTTTAACAAGCCTTAAAAAAGAAGGAAGGGAAAGTACAAGAGGTCGTGTAAAAGTAAGGAAAATTTACGCGGCGATATAGCCAATCTTATGCACAACCAGCCAGTTGATTTTCGATCGTTGTATCGTATCGCCTTTGCCAATCAACCACAGCCCCCCAGTTATTGCCATCTACCAATACGGATTGCCCTTCTACCCGACCCAACAAGGTTACCGGCACGGGCCCTTTGGCCACATGTTGCAAAAAAGCAGTGCGCAGTTCCGCAGGAACCGTTACCACTACACGGCTTTGGCCTTCGCCAAACCAGCAAGCATCGGCACGAAGCGGTTTGCCGTCGTGGGCCCGCTCAGGACTCTTTACGTTAAAGCCCCGACCACCCGAAAAACTTTTTTCGAGCAATGTGGTCATCAATCCGCCCTCGCTCACATCGTGCGCACTGGCTATTAGCTTAGCCTCTACCAACGAAGCGACCAATTGCTGCAAGGCGTACTCCTCGTCGAGTACAAAGTATGGAGCGGGAGAGTGCGTAACGCCGCATAGACGATGAAGATACTCCGAACAACCCAAGTCATTGGTGATAGCACCGAGCACATAGATCTCGTCTTCGTCACTTTTAAAGCCCAAGGTCATCTTGTTATCGAGATGTTCCAGCAGGCCCACCATGCCGATCGTAGGAGTAGGAAATACAGGTCCGTCGGGATTTTGGTTGTAAAAACTAACGTTGCCTCCGGTAACGGGCGTGTCGAATTTTCTGCAAGCGGCCCCCATTCCCTGAATGGCTTCAGTGAATTGATAATACACACCGGCGTCATAAGGATTACCAAAATTGAGACAGTTGGTCACTCCCAAGGGCTGACCACCCGAGCAAACAATATTGCGGGCTGCCTCACTAACAGCGATCATGGCGCCTTTGCGAGGGTCGGCATACACATAGCGACTATTACAATCGGTCGTTACGGCCAATCCCTTTGTAGTTCCTTTCACCGCTACCACGGCCGCGTCGGAAGGAGCATTGGTGTTTGTATTGGCTGTGCCCACCATGCTGTCGTATTGCCTGTAGATCCATCGCTTGGAGGCAATAGTAGGCAGTGCGATCAACGCTTCGGCCGTTTTTCGAATATCTGTGGGCAATGCAATGGTAGACGGATCGAATTTTTCGATCTCATCGAAGTAAGCGGGTCGGCTATACGATCTTTCGTATTGCGGCGCTCCCCCACCCAACACCAATTCATGTGCAGGAATAGAGGCTTCGAGCTGACCATGCATATAAAAATTAAGGATGCCATCTGTCGTAACCTCTCCGATCACCGAGCAAGGCAGGTCCCATTTTTCAAAAACCTTTTGAACTTTATCTTCTTCTCCTTTTTTTGCGACCAGCAGCATTCTTTCTTGGCTTTCGCTTAGCAAGAGCTCCCAGGTCTTCATGTTGGGTTGACGGGTTGGAACCTTATCTAAATCGATCTTCATACCCACTCCGCCCTTTGCGCTCATCTCGGCGGTAGAACAAATTATTCCGGCCGCTCCCATGTCTTGCATTCCTACAACGGCACCGGTGGCGATCACCTCCAAACAAGCCTCCAACAATTTCTTTTCCTGAAAGGGGTCACCCACTTGTACCGCGGGCAATTCTTGCGCACTCTCGGCGGTGATATCGGCCGAAGCAAAAGAAGCTCCACCAATTCCATCTTTACCGGTTGCGCTTCCAACGAACATGACCGGATTGCCCACTCCCTCAGCGGTAGCAGATACAGTTTGACCCGCCTTTACGATGCCCACGCTCATGGCATTGACAAGCGGATTGGTCTGGTAGCTGGCATCAAAATAGATCTCTCCCCCCACGGTGGGTACCCCAAAGCAATTTCCATAGTGTCCGATACCGTGCACCACTCCGGCCAGTAAATGCTTTGTTTTTTCGTCTTCTAGCTGACCGAAACGAAGTGAGTTGAGTGCGGCAATGGGGCGAGCACCCATGGTAAAAATATCGCGATGAATACCTCCGACCCCAGTGGCTGCTCCCTGAAAGGGTTCAATGGCAGAGGGGTGATTGTGCGATTCGATCTTAAAGACCACTCCCAATCCGTCGCCGATATCCATCAACCCTGCATTTTCTTCGCCGGCCTTTACCAGCATGCGCCCTCCTTCTCTGGGAAGGGTCTTTAACCATTTGATGGAATTTTTATAACTACAGTGCTCGCTCCACATACCGGAAAAAGCACATAACTCATTGAAGTTGGGGGTACGGCCTAATTTCTGACAGATCAAATCGAATTCCGCAGCGGTCAGGCGAAGTTGCTCGGCGGTAGAAACAGTAACGTTCATGGGGTTAGTAACAATTGGTGCACAAAGCTAAAGCATCGACGCGGGGAGCCCGACAAAAGTTGTTCCCTTTCACTACACATTATATTTTTTAATAATGTTAAATATTTTTGATTTATAGGGCCTAAAACTGGTATCAATGGTCTTAAAATAACATTTTTTCCACCACAAAGGACTAAAAATTTGATTTGTTCGATAAATTATGTTGCTTTGCTCAAAATTTATACAACATGTCACTTCGCTTTGATGCCATCCGCCAGCTAACCGATAAAAGCAGCGTACAGGTGGGAACCCCCAACAAAACCACCACCTTTTTTGCCTCGAACGTATTTACGATGAAGACGGCCCGGGAGTTCTTGAGCGATGAGGCTTTCAAAAGCCTGAGAGCTTCAGTGAAAGCCGGCATGAAGATCGATCGAGAAATGGCCAACCAGATCGCCAACGGCATGCGTGCTTGGGCAGAAACAAAAGGAGTAACTCACTATACACACTGGTTTCAACCGCTGACCGGCACCACTGCCGAAAAGCATGATTCTTTCTTTACATTAAAAAGCGACGGCACCGCCATCGAAGAATTTGATGGTGCTGCACTGATTCAACAAGAGCCCGATGCCTCATCGTTTCCGAGTGGAGGATTGCGTGCCACTTTCGAAGCGCGCGGCTACACGGCATGGGACCCCTCCTCTCCTCCCTTTGTGATCGAGATCGGGAACGGCCGAACACTTTGTATTCCTACCATCTTTGTTTCGTATACCGGTGAGTCGCTTGACTACAAAGCTCCACTGCTCAAGGCGACCGAGGCCTTAAGCAAAGCCGCCACTGACGTTTGCAATTACTTTGATAAGAACGTAAGCAAGGTAACGGTAACGCTTGGCTGGGAACAAGAGTATTTCGTAATGGACGAAGCCCTCTTCAATGCCCGACCCGATCTTGTTATGACAGGCCGGACCGTCTTTGGCCATTCTTCGGCAAAGAACCAACAATTAGAAGATCACTATTTCGGATCGATACCCGAGAGAGTATACGCCTACATGCGTGACTTCGAAAACGAATCCTACAAACTGGGTATTCCTCTTCGCACCCGCCATAACGAAGTGGCACCCGCACAGTTCGAGTGCGCTCCCATTTTTGAAGAAGTTAGCGTAGCCGTTGACCACAACTCGCTACTGATGGATGTGATGGAACGAGTAGCCCGTCGTCATAACCTGCGGGTATTGCTGCACGAAAAACCATTTGCAGGCATCAACGGAAGCGGCAAGCACAACAACTGGAGCATGGCTACCGATACGGGAGTGAATTTGCTGGCCCCCGGCAAAACGCCCAAGACCAACCTGATGTTCCTGACCTTCTTTGTCAATACCATCAAGGCGGTACATGACTATGCCGATGTGCTACGCGCATCGATCGCGTCGGCCCCTAACGATCATCGCTTGGGAGCGAACGAAGCTCCGCCTGCGATCATTTCGGTGTTTACCGGTCAGTACCTGAGCAAGGTGCTCAATGACGTAAAAGAAAGAGTCTCCGCCAGTATGGATGAGACCGATGAGAGCCTGCTCAAGATCGATATTCATAAGAGCATACCCGAACTGTTGATGGATAACACCGATCGTAACCGCACCTCTCCCTTTGCCTTTACAGGAAATAAGTTCGAGTTTCGTGCCGTTGGCTCTTCTGCCAACTGCGCCAATCCCATGACAGTACTCAATACCATCATGGCGCAGACCTTGCGCGATTTCAAAAAAGAAGTCGATGGGCTTATCGAGAAAGGCGAGAAAAAAGAGATCGCCATTATGCAAGTGATCCGCGAGTACATCATCAAAAGCGAAAAAGTATTGTTCGAAGGAGACGGCTACAGCGAGGCTTGGGAGAAAGAAGCGGCCAAACGCGGACTGCCCAATGTAAAGACCACGCCCCTGGCACTCGACGCGATGGTGACCGAAAAAGCAAAACAACTTTTTCATGAAAATGGTATTTACTCACACCAAGAGCTGGAAGCACGCCACGAGATCGAACTCGAGAAGTACATTAAGAAGGTACAGATCGAGAGCCGCATGATGGGAGAGCTGGCGACCAGCCACATTCTTCCTGCAGCGATCCGCTATCAAAATCTGCTGTCCACCAACATTCGTGGCTTAAAAGAAGCAGGTATTAAAGAATCCGGATTTTCTAACCAGTTGCAGATTCTCGAAGAGATATCAACGCATATCAACAAGACCAGTGACCTGGTCGAAAAAATGATAGAGGCCCGCAAGAGCTGCAACAAGCTCAGCGATACGCGCGAAAAAGCCATTGCCTATCAGAAAAAAGTAAAGGACGCATTCTTCGACGATGTTCGCTACCACGTTGACAAATTAGAATTGCTTGTAGACGACAAGGAGTGGTACCTGCCCAAGTACAGAGAGATGCTGTTCTTGCGATAAAAAAATTGCAGAGAGTGGTCAGGGGCAATTGGCCTTGATCACTCTCAATACATTCTTACCTAGAATTTTCTTGATCGCAGCCTTTCTATACCCCCGCTGCATCAACTCCGTTGTAAGACGAGGGTAACTGCTTACATCCTCGAGACCGCGAGGAACGAACCCAATAC
>DNMB01000187.1:0-1699 GCA_003489485.1 Chitinophagaceae bacterium
CTCCAAGTATTTTGTTGACCAATGCCCAGGCATAACGGGGGTACAGCTTGTTGCCTTTTTCTGTTAGCAGCAGTAGATCTTCGCGGCTCTCGAATAGACCCCGCTTCTTTTGAATGTACTCCCCTATCAGTTGCACCATGTCGACAGTGAGTGGAAGTATTCGCTCCTTTTTTCCCTTGCCCAGTACTTTTAGCTGCGCCCTGGGCAGGTCGATCTGGCTCTCGCGAAGCTGGATCAGTTCGCTCAACCGCATGCCGGTGGTATAGAACAACGAAACCAGCATCCGGGTGTTCAATCCCTTCCAATCCTCGGCCGTAGCCGCCAGCAATTGCCCTAACTGAAGGGCTTCTTCTTCTTTGATGAATGCCGGCAAGCGACTTCCCATTTTGGGGGTCGTTACCTGTGCCATAGGAGAAGAAGTGATCTGCCCGGTCTTGAGCAGATACTTATAAAATGATTTTAGGCTAGAGATCTTTCTGATCAGCGAACGGGCAGTAACACCTTGTTCCTTTAGTGAAGCGAGCCAACTTCTGATCATCACCGGCTTTACCTCTTCGAGAGAACCGACGCCCATCTGCTCTTGCAGGTATCCTTGCCAATCGGCAAGGTCACGATGATACGCTAAAACTGTATTGGGAGAATAACGCTTTTCGAATTTCAGATAGCTACTAAACTTATCTGCCAACAATGCAATGGAAACAGAAGTAGACATCGCTATAAAACTAATCAATCCTGCGGGCCGAACATGAAAAAAGCTGCAGTGAAATGCTGCAGCTTTGAAATATGGTGATGTGAGACAGAATTAACTATCGAACTTTCCGTTGGCAAGCTGTTGCTTGTAGATGGCCTTGAGAACCTCACCTCTTCTTTTTACAGAAGGCTTTGTAAAGCTTTGACGCTCACGAAGTTGAAGAAGAACTTTTGACTTTTCGAACTTCTTTTTGTACTTCTTGAGGGCCTTGTCGATGTTCTCGCAATCCTTTGAATCGATGATGAGCATGTTTATACCTCTTTTGTTTGGAGGGGCGAAGTTAGGGGAAATTGATCATTTTAAAAAAATCTATTGGAGCGATTTTCCCTTGAGGGCCCCAGAGACCGCCTGGTCCATGGCCCGTTCGGCGTAGGGTCTGCTGATCTCGTTAAGAGCCTCGATCTGGCGTTGAATGAGGTCTTTATCGTCCAGGGTCAACGAAAGCTGCAAAGATTGCATGGCTTCGGCGGTGCGCAGCATCTCTTCTTGGGTCAGCAGCGAAGCATTGCGCGCAATGAACTTTTCGGTTTGCCCGAGTAGCAACTCTCCCTCTGTTCTAGCCTCAGTGAGCGCCCTGGTCTTAATATCGTCTACGGCATGCGTTATGCTCTCGAGCAACATGCGTTCTACCTCTGCATCCGTTAATCCGTACTGTGGTTTTACCTCTATACTCTGCTCGGCTCCGCTCCGCAGTTCTTTGGCCCTGACCGTTAAGATCCCATCTGCATTGATCAAAAAGCTGACCTCAACCTTGGGAAATCCGGCAGGCATGCCGGGTATGCCTTTTAAATTGAACTCGGCAAGCTTTCGGTTATCGGCTACCAGATCGCGCTCTCCCTGAAAGACCGAGATGCGCATACTGCCCTGCCCGTCCTTTTGCGTGGTGTATTGTCTGGCCACTTTAAAAGGGATCTTTGAATTACGAGGAATCAGCACATCCATTAAGCC
>DNMB01000187.1:2089-3479 GCA_003489485.1 Chitinophagaceae bacterium
TTGTTATTTCCGGCCAGGATGTCGGCCTGCACCGCAGCACCTAATGCCACGACCTCATCGGGATGCAATGAATCGTGCAGCTTCTTTTTAAAAAAATCGCTCACCAGTTCTTTGACCAGTGGCACTCTTGTGGATCCACCTACCATCACCACCTCGTCGATTTCTTTTGTGGTGAGTGCGGCGTCTTGCAAAGCCTTTTGACAGCAGACAACAGTGCGCTCAATTAGCGGCGCGATAAGTTGCTCCAACTCGGGTTTTGTAAGGGATAGTGAAAGGTCGCCGGCCTTGACCGAAGTCTGTTGCGCTTGCGTTAATTCTCTTTTTGCTTCTTCTGCAGCCAGACGAAGCGAGGCAGAAAGAGTTTGATTTTCTTGAAGGGCCTTCTCTCCGATTTGATATTTCGTTATCCAATGCGACACGATGGCCCGGTCAAAATCATCGCCCCCTAAATAAGTATCGCCGTTGGTAGAAAGCACTTCAAAGATGCCGCCACTGATCCGTAGAATAGAGATATCGAACGTGCCTCCTCCCAGGTCATAGACCGCAATGGTTTTTTGCTGACTGCTGTCTACTCCCATTCCATACGCCAAACTGGCCGCAGTGGGTTCGTTGACGATACGCAGCACATCGAGTCCGGCGAGTTTACCGGCATCACGAGTGGCTTGTCGCTGGGCATCGTTAAAATAGGCCGGTACTGTAATTACTGCTTTGCTTACAGGCGTTTTGAGCATATGCTCTGCCCTGCCCTTTAATTCTTTTAAGATAAACGAAGAAAGTTCAACCGCAGAGTAGAAGCGATCGCCCATCTGGATCTTGACCAAACTGTCTTTGTCTTCGTCAAGTATCTTGTAAGCATAATGCTGCTGGTGATCTTTGATATCCTTGTATGATTTACCCAGCAACCGCTTTACTGAAAAAATGGTTCGCTCAGGATGCGTACGCAAAAAAGGTCTGGCTTGCTCCCCGATCAACAACTCGCCCTGCTCTCCAAAATAGACAAGCGAAGGCACCAGGGCCAGCCCCTCCTGGTCTTTCAACACAACGGGGTTACGACTCTCGGGATGTAAGATCGCCACTAAACTATTGGTGGTACCCAGATCGATCCCTACTATCATTTCTGGTTGCTGCAGACTACCGGTGGCAATATTGATTCCTATCTTGGGCATATAAAACAGGCCGCAAAACTAACGCTTAATTGATTGAGTGGTTCGAATTAATTGGGCAATAAGACGAGTTGGCCCTGCCCGAGTAAGTAAACGCCTCCTCTTTTTTCGTAGGGATGCTGCTCTCCGCTAATCGAAGAAGCGATCAAGCGGCAGAGATACACGCCACTGGCCAACCGATGTCCGAACTGGTTGGTCCCATCCCATCGAAATGACGTCACATTGTA
>DNMB01000047.1:0-1281 GCA_003489485.1 Chitinophagaceae bacterium
TCTACTCCCAACAGATAGACCAGCACAGGTACGGTCAAAATGGATCCGCCGCCACCGATCAAACCCAGTGAGAGGCCAATGAGCAGCGAAGCAGCCAGGCCGATAATTGTGGTGGGGGTCAATAGTATCTCTAGGATAGTGATCATGTGTGAGTAGGGGTTATGTATTTTGCAACACCAGCTCCATCTTAGCGCTGCGGCTGCCTTTGATCAGTACATGCGTATGTTGAAAAGCTTGTTGCTGAAACCAACTAGCTGCCTCTTTTGCATTATCAAAACGAAGAAACGTATGGCCGATCTCGTTGAAGTTTTCTCCTACAAGTGCCACCTTATCCCATTTATATTGTGAAATCAGATCGATGATCGATTGGTGTTCGCCACGGCTCTCTTCGCCTAGCTCAGCCATCGCCCCTAATAGCAATACTTTTTTTTCGGCGCCGATCGAAGCAAAATTTTCGATGGCGGCTCGCATACTGCTGGGGTTTGCATTGTAGGCATCAAGAATAATTGTATTGGTGCCCACCTTCATTAATTGCGAACGACTATTCGACGGAGCATACGCTTCGATCGCGGCTACGATCTTCTGCATCGGTACGCCAAAATGCCTGCCTACGGCCACGGCCAGCATTACGTTGGCAAAATTATAAGCACCGACCAGTTGGGTCTTGATGAGTGGTTTATCTTTTTCATCTCCTTGTGCTGTTCGGGTAACGAGTACTTGCAAGAACGGATCGGACGCGATCAACTGCCCTTCGTATTGCGCATCGTGGCTTCCGTATGTGATACACTCCGCAATGCCTTTGCTCATGTCGCGCAGGTAATCGTAATCCCACATAATAAAGGCTTTCCCTTGCGCAGCACGCAAAAAATCATACAATTCGCCTTTTCCTTTCTTTACGCCTTCTACTCCGCCGAATCCTTCGAGATGCGCCTTTCCGCAATTGGTGATGATGCCATGGGTGGGCCTTGTGTAAGTGCAATACCCTGCAATTTCTTGTTGGTGATTGGCCCCCATTTCAATGATCGCCATTTCGGCGTCGCTTTTAATTTGTAAAAGGGTAAGGGGAATACCGATGTGATTATTTAGGTTGCCCGCCGTAGTGTACGTTTTAAAAGTAGTGGAGAGAACGGCATGTACTAACTCTTTCGAGGTGGTCTTTCCATTACTGCCGGTAATGGCAATAAAGGGAATGGTAAACTGCTGCCGATGGTAGTTGGCCAGTTGCTGCAAGGTCTCTAACACATCATCTACTACTATCGTTCTGTTATCTACATAGGCAGA
>DNMB01000047.1:1647-2973 GCA_003489485.1 Chitinophagaceae bacterium
AAGCATTTCCGTCGAAGTTTTCGCCCTTTAGGGCAAAGAAAAAATCGCCGGCTTGCAGTTTGCGTGTATCGGTCTGGATGCGGGGGTGCGATCTGTACACTTGATAGAGTTCGGCAATAGACATAGTGCAAATGTAAACAGGTAGATATAAAAAAACCCTCCGCGCAGGGAGGGTTTAAAGTATCGGTCAGCCAATTAACGTTTTTGTCTGCGGGTAGGGAAGAACAATCCGGTCCTTCTTTTGGGACCTTGCTCGGGGCTGCCCACGCGGTTCATGGCACAGCGAAACCCAATGGTAGCCGAAGACATATCATCTTCTAAGTATCGGCGTGTGCCGGGGCTCAGCCAATAGGCACGATCGTTCCAGCTTCCTCCCTTGTATACTTTGGAGCGAAGTGGATCGATGAGGGTCGATACACCGTAACCGTAGCTGGCACCCGAAAGCGAGTCACCATCCAAAAAGTCGGTTACGTTACCGCGCTGGTAATTTCTTCTGTTGCGGGCGTCGGCCTCGGTTACTTCGAGCATCTTAACGCGGCCTAAACTGTCTCGCTCGTAGCGGCTGGCAGGATCGAGGGTGGTAGAATCGGCCACATATAATTTCATGAACTTATTTCCTCTAAAGGGAGCAGGCTGGTCATCGAAGTCAAGGCTCGACAGCGGGCGGTACGTATCTTCTACCCACTCGCTCACGTTACCGGCCATGTTGTAAAGACCAAACCCGTTAGGATAAAACGATTCTACGGGAGCGGTGTAAAACGCGCGGTCATTCAAACCTCCGGCAACCCCGGCATTATCTCCCGATCCGCGTTTAAAGTTGGCAAAGAACTGTCCTTGCAGGCTTCCTTTGCGATTCTCGCGCAGTCCGTTTACGTTTTGCGCCCAAGGATAGATCTGCTTGTTCGATTGTAATTCTTCTCCGCGCTTTCCTTCTTTAAGACTGGTGCGGGGATTTTGCGCGATCAATCCGTATGCGGCATATTCCCACTCTGCTTCGAAGGGCAGTCGGTACTCAGGACCTATCATCCCCGATTCGATCGAGGGCAGGCTAGGCGTTTTTCCCTTGCTGGGTTTCATGGCCTTGCCGGGAGGAGCCGTGTACAAACCCAAAAGGTATGAACGGGTGTTAAAGTTATTATCGCCTTGCTGTGCGCCGGGCTTGAGATTGTTTTTGTTGATGAATCCTTTTTCGACCAATGTAGCCTCGTTGTAGCGGTCTGTTCTCCACAAGCAGAAATCTTTGGCCTGCTTCCAGCTAACACCCACTACAGGATACATATTAAAGGAGGGATGACGGAAATACAATTCGACCGATGGCTCGTTGTA
>DNMB01000049.1:0-7409 GCA_003489485.1 Chitinophagaceae bacterium
GGTATCCAAATTTCTTCCTCTGAAGATGGGTCGTTGTTTTTGTATTTTTCACCCAACACTTCAAAATGTGGTCTATCATCCAGAATATAGTTTGAATTTGGAACCCATTCGCTATAGATGTATTGGAAGAAAGCAGAGGACTCAGAATTCATCCCTTTATAATTAAAAACAGCATAAAGTCCACTTGATAAACTATATGTTTCCATGCCATCTGGCACATTATTGAAATTTTCAACTTCTACCGTGGCCCATCTTTCAAAATTGTTAGTGGGTTTGAAATCTTTGAAGTGCATGGGCGAGTAGACAACTAATGATATAAGGTCGTTAGTCAGGTTATTGGTTATTTCCCGCCTTTTCGACATAAAACTGCCCCATAATTCGCCAATTCTATAATCGGCATAGCACATTATCATTCGTTTTCCAATCAACTTCTTCTCCTTTATTATTTCTATTCTTGGTGTCATGATTGTATTAGGATAAGTAAAAAAGGGTTACACTATACAAGTATAACCCTTTTACTTTCAGATCAGCTCCCCCTGCTGGACTTGAACCAGCGACCCTCTGATTAACAGTCAGATGCTCTAACCAACTGAGCTAAGGAGGAGTGTGCTGCCGTTGCCGGAAGCGGACCGCTTGGGGCAGCGGGCTGCCAAAAGCGGGGGGCAAAAATAGGGATTTTGGCCGTTGCAGGCCAGCGACTTGGTCATTTTTTTGCAATAGGGCTTAGCCGCAGGCGGGGTCCTCGCCTGGGCCGGGAGTAAATAGTAGCCCCAGGTATATGCCGTCGGGTCGGCATTCGACGGGCCAGGTTTTTAAAAAATACCCCTCGCCGCTCACGTTACGACCGCTTACGATGCTGAACTTGTAAAAGTGCAACGGGCAAACCACATTTCCGTGCGTATCGATATAGCCGTCCGACAAGGGCACAGCGGCATGCGGACAGCGGTAGGCAAAACCAAAGAGTTGTTCCTTATAGCGTCCAATGCAGTACGATTGCCCTGCAACGGTTACCACAGCAATCTGCTCTGCATTGAACAAAAGGGCATCGCTATTCTCTGCTACCTTGATCCATTGCATGGGTATACCTGTCATATCAAATTACTCCCCGTAATAAAAGTTGGTCTTATAAGGGTAACGAATTCGGTAACTGGACCTGACCTGTTGCAAGATGGTCTTACGAAGCTGATCGATATTTTGGCGAGCCGTAGCCGAAATAAACACGGCTTGTCCGCCGGTCTCATGTTGCCAGCGTTGATAGAGGTCGTTAAGAATTTCTTGCTTGGTCGATTCTTCGAGCCACTCATCAAAAGTGAGCTGCTCGTAGCGATCCATCTTGTTGAATAAGGTGATGACGGGTTTATCAAGTGCTCCCAGCTCGGCCAGCGTCTGGTTAACGACGGCCATCTGCTCTTCGTATTGCGGATGCGAGATGTCTACGACATGTAATAAGATATCGGCCTCTCGCACCTCATCGAGGGTACTTTTAAAACTTTCTACCAGGTGATGCGGTAATTTTCTGATAAAGCCAACGGTATCGCTGAGCAAGAACGGCGTATTATCATACACTACCTTACTGGTCGTAGTATCGAGGGTGGCAAAGAGTTTATTTTCTGCAAAAACGTCTCGCTTGCTAAGCAGATTCATGAGTGTGGACTTTCCTACATTGGTATAACCGACCAGGGCCACTCGAATAAATTCGCCGCGGTCTTTGCGTTGGGTATAAGCTTGCTTGTCAATTTCGGCCAATCGTTTGCGGAGCAACGAGATCTTGTCGCGTACAATGCGTCGGTCTGTTTCAATCTCTGTTTCTCCGGGTCCACGTGTACCGATACCACCACCTAGTCGCTCCAGGTGTTTCCACATGCCACGAAGACGAGGGAGTATATATTGGTATTGCGCCAACTCTACTTGTGCCTTGGCTTGCGCGGTCTTGGCACGACGGGCAAAAATGTCTAGGATCAGATCGCTTCGGTCAATGGTCTTTATCTCTAGCGCTTTTTCGATGTTATTGATCTGCGCCCCGCTTAACTCATCATCAAAAATGGCAATGCGAATATTTTTGCCGGCCACATATTGACGGATCTCCTCTAGTTTTCCCTTGCCGATAAAAGTGCGGCTATCGGGATGAGGAAGTTTTTGTGTAAACGTCTTAACGGCAACGGCTCCGGCCGTAGTGGCGAGAAAGGAGAGCTCATCTAGGTATTCCTGTACTTGTGTTTCGGTTTGATCTTTTTGGATCAGTCCGATCAAGACGGCCCGCTCTTCACTTTCAATTTTATTCCGCTTATCGATCATAGGTACGCAGACCTCAAAGCCCACTAATTGCGATACCGGTAGAGAGGGTCCTCACCGCGGGGCCAAACCCATCGCGGATAACAGGCGTAAACTGGTAACTTGAAAATACGGTGAAACGACCTACTCCAACTCGCAGCGTACCCGAAAGTCGAGTACCATTAATAAAGCGAGTGCTCGATTCTTTTACGACATAGTCGTTGATGAGATTTTCGTTTCGATTTTGCAATTTGGCGCTTCGCGTATGTACATTCATCAGCTGACCTACTTTAAGGCCAAGCGCTACTTTTAGTCCTTTCCCGGTCTGGGGGTTCGCCGTGTAGCGAAGTTCAATGGGGGCCTCTACGTAATTAGTGGCCAGTTTGGTCTTTTTAAAGTGATTGGTATCTCGCAAATTGGTAAAAGGAAGTTTATTCCCTCCCTCTTTTAACCCGATGTTCATCTTTGAGAACATAATATGATCTGAACCCAAACCAACGCCAACACCAACACTCAGTTTGGGGTTGTTCTTGAATGGAAAATCCATCATCACATATACATTCAAGGTTTTTGAAAAACCACCCATGGCAATTGTGTCGGGCACACCGGTCCATTGCGCAAATCCGAATTGCATCATCAGATGATCGCCTGGTCGACCCGACAGATCGATTGTAGGTTTTTTACTGCCTGAGTTGTCTTGGCCGAACACGGCGGTGCAAAGCAGCAGCGCCAGTGATAAATAAATGATTTTCTTCATAGTAGTATAAGTGGACCCTGTTGGGATCGAACCAACGACCCTCTGATTATGAGTCAGATGCTCTAACCGTCTGAGCTAAGGGTCCGGGATGGCAAAAGTAACTAAAAGCCAACATACCTGATAAGGGGGGCATTTCAACGCCCCTTATCTTTAACATATATATTAGTAGCATGCTGAACGTCGTTACGCTAAAGCAATGGATAGGGGTGATTTTATTTGTGGGGGTTGCTCAACTGCCACAGGCCCAGGTAACGCGTATTGCCTTTGGCTCTTGCGCTAATCAAGAGCGGCCGCAGCCTTTACTTAAGCAAGCGGCGACCTATCGCCCCGATGTTTTTATTTTCTTGGGCGATAACCTCTACGGCGATACCGACAATATGGATACCCTTCGGGCCAAATACCGTCGCTTGGGGGCGAGGCCGGAGTTTAAGCAGCTGGCCGCTGCTACCAAAGTGCTCGCTACCTGGGACGATCACGATTATGGACGCAACGATGCGGGCAGGCATTACCCGTACAAAGAAGTCTCCAAAGAGATCTTTCTCGATTTCTTTAACGAGCCACTGCAGAGCGAAAGAAGAAAACACAAGGGGATCTATCATAGTGAGTATCTGAGGCAAGGAGATAAGGTGGTACAAATTATTTTGCTCGACCTAAGAACGTTCAGAGACAATCTACTTCTTTACGATTCCACAGCGGTCCTTCCCCGCAAAAGTTATTTTTATCCGCTCGATTATAAGCCGCATACGAGCAAAGACAGTACTCTATTGGGAGAGCAGCAATGGCAATGGCTGGCCGAGCAGTTACGGCGGCCTGCCGATCTGCGATTGATCTGCAGCAGTACGCAATTTGGCATTGAGTACAATGGGTACGAGGCATGGGCTAATTTTCCGCACGAGCAAGAACGGCTTTGTCGCTTGATCCGCGATACCCGTGCCGAGGGAGTTCTCTTTTTGTCGGGCGATGTTCATTATGCAGAGATCTCTCGATTGCGTTCGCCCGGTATGTATCCGCTATATGATATTACATCGAGTGGTATTACCTCTACCTGGGATTTTGCTACGCCTAACAGAAATAGAATAGAGGGTCCTATCATGGAAAATAATATAGGGCTGTTGACCATACGTTGGGAAAGTGATCCTGTTATCGATATGGAGCTGGTCGATGACATGGGTAATACACGCAGCACGTACAGTATAGAGCGGAGTCAATTAACTTTTATGTCCAATCCTGTTATCGCCCACCGAGGCGCTTTTAAAAAGAACGGGTTCCCTGAGAATTCAATTGCATCGCTCCGCGAGGCGATTCGGCTTAATTGCGCCGGTTCTGAATTTGATGTACGCATGACGGCCGATAGTGTTCTGTTGGTCAATCACGATCCGCATTATAATGACCTGACCATTGAGAACACACCGTATGCGGTCTTATCTAGGCAGCCGCTCTCAAATGGCGAAGTGTTGCCTACTTTGTCATCGTATCTGAGCGCGGGCCGACAAGAAAAGCCAAGCACCCGATTGATCTTGGAGATCAAGCCCACGGCGCAACCCACTGCTGAGCGACTTCGTTTTATTGCCGAGTCGGTACTAAAAGCGGTTCGCGCAGCGGGCGTGGCAGACTACACCGAATACATCAGTTTCGATTACAATCAACTGCTTGCCCTCAAGCGTCTCGACCCGAGCGTCTTGGTCCATTACCTGAATGGCGATCTTTCGCCCGAGCAAGTTGCAAAGGATGGAATAGATGGCATCGACTATAATTATGCGGTCTTTCAAAAAAATCCTGAGTGGATACAACAGGCCAAACGGCTAAAAATAGTGTTGAATGCTTGGACGGTCAATGATATGAGCCAGCTGGACTGGTTTTTGCAGCAGGGCTTCGATTTTATTACCACCAACGAGCCGGAACTGCTCTTTGAACGGATCAAGTAGGGTCGATCGCGGGGCCGATGGGGGCCTGAATTTTCTTTTGGCAGCTTGCCTAAAAAGCTTACTTTTGTACCTGTAATGAAGCGCGAAGGGAACGAAATCGTTCCCTTCTTCTTTTTACCTATGGATCAAATAGCATTGATTAACAACCTTTTAGAGCGCACGGCCGCCCTAATTGAGGCCGAAAAGGACCTGTTTGTGGTAGAGGTATGGATCAAGCCTACCAACAATGTTAAGATCTATATTGATGGAGATCAAGGAGTTAGTGTTGATAAATTAGTTTCATATAATAGAAAGCTCTATAGGCAGCTCGAAGAGGACGGGGTATTCCCCAACGGTGATTTTTCGTTGGAACTATCTTCTCCCGGTCTGGATGAGCCCCTGAAAATGCACCGTCAGTATGTTAAAAATATAGGTCGGGGCGTAGAGGTGGTCCGGCTAGATGGCGCAAAGGCAGAAGGGGTCTTGCAGGCGGTAACGGAAGCGCAGATCGAGCTGGTAGAGACAAAAGGAAAAGGAAAGAAAATGGAGACGCACACGCACGTGATCCCCTTTTCTGATATAAAGGCAACAAAAATTCAAATTAAATTTTAAAACAGAAACGGATCAAAAACTTGCATTATGTCCAGTATTAATCTAATTGATGCTTTCCAGGACTTCAAAGACGCGGAAAACATCGACCGTCCCACGATGATGAAAGTGGTAGAAGATGTATTCAAGACCTTGCTAAGAAAAAAATACGGAAGCGACGAGAACTTCGACGTAATCGTTAACGCCGAAAAGGGTGACCTTGAGATCATTCGTCGTCGTATGATCGTTGAAGATGGCGAAGTAGAAGATCCGTTGGCACAGGTGGCCTACAGCGAAGCTGCCAAGATCGAGCCAGACTTTGAAGTGGGCGAGGAGCTCTACGAAGAGATCGACCTGCTCGACTTTGGTCGTCGCGCTATCTTGGCTGCCAAGCAAACACTGGCCAGCCGAATCAGCGACCTGAAGAAAAATGCACTGGCAAAAAAATATGGTGATCGCGTGGGCGACATCATCAGCGCAGAGGTTTACCAGGTTTGGAAAAAAGAGATTCTGCTGCTCGACGAAGAAGGCAACGAATTGATCTTGCCTAAGAGCGAGCAAATCCCACAAGATTATTTTAAGAAGGGCGAAAGCATTCGTGCCGTGATCAGAAGGGTAGATATGAAGAATAACAATCCTGTTATTATCTTATCTCGCACGGCTCCTGAATTTTTGGCCAAGCTGCTCGAGATCGAAGTACCCGAGATCTTCGATGGTCTGATCGTGATCAAGAAGATCGTACGCGATCCGGGAGAGCGTGCTAAGGTGGCGGTAGAGTCTTACGATGATCGCATTGACCCTGTGGGTGCATGCGTGGGAATGAAAGGAAGTCGTATTCATGGTATCGTGCGCGAACTAAAGAACGAGAATATCGATGTGATCAACTACACGGCCAATATTCAACTTTTGATTCAGCGTTCATTGACCCCTGCTCGCATTACGAGCATGGAACTCGATACGGAGAACAAGCACGCGAATGTATACCTGGCGCCCGATCAGGTCTCATTGGCCATTGGACGTCGCGGGGTCAACATTAAGCTTGCTTCGGAGCTGACCGGATATGAATTGGATGTATATCGCGATAATGAAGGTGATGAAGAGGAGTTCGATATCGATCTCGAAGAATTCAGTGATGAGATCGACGGATGGGTCATTGATGAATTGAAGCGGGTGGGTTGTGATACGGCACGCAGCGTATTGAATCTTACGGCCGATGAACTGGAGCGCCGTACCGATCTCGAAAAAGAGACCATCAATGAACTGCGCAAAGTACTGAAGACGGAATTTGAAAAGGAATAAACGATCCTCACTAAGGGGATCACTCAAAAGAAACAACCGATTGGAATGGCAGAATTAAAACTTCCCCGATTACTGGCAGCGGCCAAAGAGTTCAACATTGGTCAAGATACCCTAATTGCCTTTTTGGCAGCGAAGGGTTTCCCCAAGGATGATCTAAAGCCGACGTCTAAGTTAACGGAAGAGATGTATCGCTCCTTGCAACAGGAATTTCAAAGCGATAAGGTCGCCAAGATGAAAAGCGACCAGCTTGAACTTCCTAAGTCTGCACAGGGCGAAGCGCGTAAAAAGAAAGAAGACGAAGAGATCACGTTCAAAGCAACTGAAAAGTCTTCTGCCGCCAAGGTTACAAAGAAAAAAGAACAACCTGCCGAAACACCGGCACCGCCCGCTCCTGAAGCGGTGGTAAAGGCAGAGGCTCCCGAACTCGAAGGGCCCAAGGTGGTTACCAAGATCGATCTGGATGCCATTGATTCTTCGACCCGTCCTAAGCGCGGTGCCAAAGCCAAAAAAGAAGAAACGCCCGAAGAGGCAAAGCCAACGAAAGCAAAAAAAGCAAAGCAAGTAACTGAAGAGGCACCTGCCCCTGTTGC
>DNMB01000049.1:7795-15706 GCA_003489485.1 Chitinophagaceae bacterium
TCGGGTCCTAAGATCTTAGGAAAGATAGAACTGCCTACCGATAGCGAAACACGTCCGGTACGCGATGAGAAGAAACCCCGCAAGCGTATTCCGATCGCTAAAAAAGATACAACGCACCGCGAGATATTTATCAATAAAGACCAGGATGGTCGCACCGGTGGAGGCTTTAACCGCGGAAGAGGTGGCGCAAGACCACAACCCCGAGGGGCCAAGCGCGAAGAAAAGCTGATCGACGAAAAAGAAATTCAGCGTAAGATTCAAGAGACGCAAGCCAAATTAAGTGGCGGCGGAACAGGAAAAGGAAAAGGCGTTAAGGCCAAACTTCGTCGCGAAAAGCGTCAAGAAATGGCAGAGGCCATGGGCGAAGCGGTCGACGACAACAAATTGCAACTGACCGAATTCATTAGCGTGAGTGAGCTGGCTAGTCTGATGGACGTGAGTTTCGCAGATGTGATCAGCAAGTGTATGAGCCTTGGCATAATGGTGTCTATTAACCAGCGTCTTGATGCGGAGGTGATAGAACTGGTGGCCAATGAATTTGGATTTGTCGTGGAGTTCATCGATATGGAGAAGCAGATGGAGATGGAATCCGATGGAGAAGATGAGGACGACGAAGAAGATCTGCAGCCTCGCTCACCGATCGTAACGATCATGGGTCACGTAGACCATGGTAAGACCTCGCTGCTCGACTACATCCGCAGTGCCAATGTGGTTGCGGGTGAGGCCGGAGGTATTACCCAACATATTGGGGCCTACCGCGTGGCAATTCCCAATGGAAGAGAGATCACCTTCCTTGATACGCCCGGTCACGAAGCCTTTACGGCCATGCGTGCCCGTGGTGCCAAAGTAACCGATATAGCCGTTATTGTAATTGCTGCCGATGATGCGGTGATGCCTCAAACTCGCGAGGCGATCAGCCACGCGCAGGCAGCCGGGGTTCCCATGATCTTTGCCATCAACAAGATCGATAAGGATGGGGCCAACAGTCAAAAGATCTACGAGCAATTGTCGCAGATGAATTTGCTGGTAGAAGAATGGGGCGGTAAGTTCCAAAGCCAGGAGTTGTCGGCTAAAAAAGGATTGAATGTAGATAAGCTACTGGAGAAAATATTGTTAGAGGCAGAGATGCTCGATCTTAAAGCAAATCCTGACCGTGAAGCGTCGGGTACGATCATTGAAGCCTCGCTCGACAAGGGACGTGGGTATGTGGCCACGCTGCTGGTAGAAAATGGTACACTGGAGCCCGGTGATCTGGTAGTGAGCGGACAATTCTATGGCCGCGTAAAAGCCATGTTCAACGAGCGCAATAAAAAAGAAACCAAGGCGGGTCCTTCGGCACCTGCCGTTATATTGGGTCTGAACGGAGCACCACAGGCCGGAGAGAAGTTTAAAGTATACGAAGACGAGTCCGAGGCCAAAGAGATCGCCAACCGTCGTGCACAGATCTTGCGTGAGCAGGGTATTCGCACCAAAAAACATATTACCCTCGATGAGATCGGCCGTCGTCTGGCGCTCGGAAGCTTTAAGGAGCTCAATGTAATTATCAAAGGAGACGTGGACGGATCGGTAGAGGCCTTGAGCGATTCGTTGCAGAAACTTTCTACCGAAGAGATCTTGGTCAATGTAATTCATAAAGGCGTGGGTCAGATCAATGAAAGTGATATCGTACTGGCTGAGGCATCCGATGCGATCGTGATCGCCTTTAACGTGCGGCCTTCGCTGCAAGCCTCTCGATTGGCTGAGAATGCCGGTATCGAGATCAAGATGTACTCGATCATCTACAACGCCATCGAAGAGGTCAAGAGCGCCATGGAAGGAATGCTCGAGCCCAAGACGCAAGAGAAGATCGTGGCCAATGTGGAGATCAGAGAAGTGTTCAAGTTCGATAAGGCCACGGTGGCCGGATGTTATGTACGCGACGGAAAGATCAAGCGTGATTCTAAGATCCGTTTGATCAGAGATGGTATTGTGGTGTATCCTACGGCCGAGGGCGTGGTAGCCGAACTTGCCTCGCTGAAGCGTTTCAAGGACGACGCCAAAGAAGTGCTCAACGGCATGGAGTGCGGTCTTACCATCAAGAACTTTAGTGATATTAAAGTGGGCGATGTGGTAGAGGCGTATGAAATAGAAGAAGTAAAACGAACGCTCTAAGCTTTTGTTAAACCCCTGGTGGCACTCGGCGAGCAAAGCGAGGGTCACTTACATTTGAGATTATGTATAGGTGTCAAATTGTATTTATTTTTCTGGCAAGTGTGCTGTTGTCGCATGCGGCACTGGCACAGCCTAAAAAAGTAGTCGCCGATAAAATCGCGGCGGTAGTAGGAGATCGCATCATTCTTCTTTCTGACATCAAAAACTCGGTAGCCGATATTGCCCGCCGTGGTGAAACGGTTCCGCCCAACGCGGAGTGTTTGATCATGGAGCAGGCTGTGGTGTCAAAGATGATGATGTTGCAAGCGCAAAAAGATTCGCTGCCTGTTACCGACGACGAGGTCGAGGCCGATCTCGATAACCGTATTCGTACCTACATCAACCAGTTCGGAAGTCAAGAAGCGGTCGAGGAGATCGCCGGAAAGACCATCTACCAGATCAAAGACGATGCCCGCGAGTCGGTGCGTGAACAAAAGCTGGCCGGGGCCATGCAACGTAAGATCGTAGAGAACGTACGCATTACACCCGTAGAGGTCAAGGCCTGGTACGAGAAGATCCCCAAAGACAGTTTACCTTTTTATGAATCCGAGCTCGAGATAGGACAGATCATCGTTTATCCGAAAGCCTCGCGCGATCTGGAGCAATACATCGTTGGTGAAATGAACAACTATCGCCGTCAGATCGATCTGAAGCTGACCACCTTCGAGCAATTGGCCAAGCGTTATTCAGAGGATCCCGGCAGCAAGGACCGTGGCGGGCAGTATCAGTTAAATCGTTCGGAAAAGACCTGGGACCCTGTTTTTCTTTCTACGGCCTTTCGCCTAAAAGAGGGCGAGATCTCTCCTCCTGTTAAATCAAAATTTGGGTTTCACATTATTCAGATGGTCGAGCGCAACGGTGACGATGCGGTCGTACGTCATATTCTGCGTATTCCTCCGGTCACGCAAGACGAGATCGATCAGGCCAAGCGCAAACTCGATTCGGTTCGCTCCAAGGTAATGGCTGCTACGCTCACCTTTAACGAAGCCGCAACCAAGTATAGCGACGACGAGAATGCAAAATATACCGGTCCCTACATTACCAGTCGCGACGGTTCTACCTTTGTGACCATCGATCAGCTCGATCGTGATATGGTCAGCATGCTGGCCAAAATGCAACCCGGTGATTATTCGATGCCGACTGCTTTTGAGAATGAGCAGGGTAAGAAAGGGGTTCGCGTGGTGCACCTAAAGTCCAGGTCCACACCGCACCGGATGAACCTGAAAGACGATTACAGCAAGATCGCGCAGTATGCGCTCGAAGAGAAAAAGGCCAAGGTGATGGAAAAATGGATCCAGTCTCGTCTGGCTACCTATTACGTGATGATCGATCCGGCCACAGGAGAGGAATGTCCCTTGTTAAAAAAGTTTACGTCGGTCAACTGATCAGATATGAGCGACCCTATTAAACACGAATGCGGATTGGCTTTTATCCGCCTGCGCAAGCCATTTTCTTATTATCAGCAGCAGTATGGTTCGGTGCTCTGGGGGCTGAACAAACTTTATCTCTTAATGGAGAAGCAACACAACCGCGGCCAGGATGGTGCGGGAGTGGTTGCCGTTAAGTTGCATACCGAGCCGGGTTATCCGTACATGAACAGAATTCGCAGTAATGCGCAACAGGCCATCGCCGATATTTTTCAGCGCATTGGACAAGAAGTAACAGAATTTGAGAAGTACCACCCCGAAGTCAGAAAGCATCCGGGGCTCATGAAGGGTAATCTTAATTTTTTGGGAGAGATCTTGCTGGGGCATCTTCGCTATGGCACCCAGGGTAAAAATAAATTGGAGTACTGTCATCCGTTCATTAACCGAGATGTAATACCGGCGCGCAACATCGCCTTGGCGGGTAACTTTAATATCGTCAATGCCGATGAGCTCTATGCGCATATTGGCAAAAATCCCGACGAAGAGGTTCGCTTCAGCGATCTGGCCGCACTCATTGAACTTATGTCTTCGCTGCTGCGACAAGAAGATGAGAGCAGCCCCGAAAAGCTCCGTATCGCCAATGTGCTTCGCAAGGCCATTCCGTTGTTAGACGGGGGCTTTCATGTGGGCGGTGCTACGGGTAACGGCATCGGGTTTGTCTTTAGGGATCCGCACGGCATTCGGCCTGCCTATTATTACATTAACGACGAGGTCGTGGTCGCTGCTTCGGAGCGTGCGGCTATCAGAACTGCCTTTAACGTTCCCGAAAATGAGGTAAAGGAATTGCTGCCCGGTCAGGGATTGATCGTTACAGAAGATGGTACCATCGAGCTGGAGCAGCTGGTTCCTGCCAAAGAAAGAAAGGCCTGCAGTTTTGAAAGGATCTATTTTTCGAGGGGTAGTGACGAAAAAATTTACAGGGAGCGCAACAAGCTCGGCTACCAGCTGAGCGAGCCGGTCCTTAAGGCCATTGATAACGATCTGCGCAATACCATCTTCTCGTTTATTCCCAACACGGCCGAAACGGCATTTTACGGCATGCTCAAGGGCATGGAAGACTACTTGAACCGTATTAAGGTAGAGCGCATTCTTAGCTGGAACAAAGATTTTGATGAGGCTAAGCTTAGCGAAATGATCAATCGTCGCATCCGCATCGAAAAGATCGCCATCAAGGATGTGAAGATGCGCACTTTTATTACCGAAGACGTAAGTCGAAACGAAATGGTGCAGCACGTTTACGATATTACCTATGGTACGGTACGTGCCAACGAAGACACCTTGGTCGTAATTGATGATTCAATCGTGCGAGGCACTACCTTAAAGGAGAGCATCATCACGATGCTGGGTCGTTTGTCTCCTAAGAAGATCATCGTTGTTTCTTCTTCGCCTCAGATCCGCTATCCTGATTGCTATGGGATCGATATGAGCAAGATGGGTGATTTTATTGCATTCAATGCTGCCGTGGCACTCTTAAAAGAAAGAGGCAACGAATCGTTTTTAACCGAGCTGCTTGACCGGTGTAAAGCCATGGAAGCTGCTGGTCAGTTGCACCAAGAGAATGTGGTCAAGAATCTGTACCAGCAATTCACAGCCCTTGAAATTGCGGATAAAATAGCACAACTCATTACACCGCCATCTTTCACCATTCCGGTGCAGGTGATCTTTCAGACCATCGAGGACCTTCATCTTTCTTGTCCTTCTAATCTTGGTGATTGGTACTTTACCGGCGACTATCCTACACCGGGAGGCAATAAAGTGGTCAACAAGGCCTTTATAAACTATATGGAAGGAAAAAACGTTCGGGGTTATTGATGGTGCAGTGTGTGACCAAGCGTACGCTATCTACTGAGAACTGTATCTTTCTTTAGAGCCTGATCATTCTTTAGCGACTACGATTTCCCAGATATACGCCTCCAAAGATGAGTGCCCCGGCCAGCAATTTTTCCCAGCTAAAACCTTCTTGCAAGAACAGCGCAGCGATGATGGCTGCAAAAATAGGTTGCGTGTAGATATAACTTCCGGTGGTGGCAGCTCCCAAATGTTTTAGTGAGTAGCTATTGAAGGAGTAGGTCAAAAAAGTGCCGCAAAGAACGACCGATGCCAGTGCTGTCCATTGCGATAGTGTTGCCGTTTGCCAGTGTGCCTGTCCGGCATCTTGCCAACTGAATGGAACGATCATGATAAAACCGAAGGTAAAAACCCATCTGATTACATGTAGCGGTGCGTATCGGTTGGTCAGTGGTTTTACCAATATAAAATAGATCGCATACGAGATCGCGTTGATCAAGATCAGCACATCTCCTTTAATACTGGCCACTCCGCTGGTATCTCTCGATAAGATCAGTAGCAGTGCCCCTCCAACCCCCAAGAATAGTCCTATCAGCTTTAATACCGTGAATGTTTCGCGTAGCCACCAAAGCGCCAGCACGCTGATCAGCAAAGGCGTGGTCAGCATCAGTAAAGCGGCATGAATGGTAGAGGTAAGGGTCAGCCCTTTTACAAAGAGCATTTGATTGATGACCACGCCGGTAAGAGCGCAGGCGACAAAGCGGGGAATATCTTTTTTGTCTATACCGGCTTCTCTTTTTGAAAACGCCCACAGCAGCCAGAATAAAAGCAAGGTAATACCTACTCTGAAAAGGTTAACGCCATATGGTCCGATCATGGAAGGCGAGATATGCTTAACCAGACTCAGATTGGTCGCAAAGAAAAAATTGGTGAGTAAAACGGCAATATGGGCTTTGGTAGTAGCGCGCAATGGAAGTGGATTAGAGGGCAAAGAACGCAAATCTTATTGAGAACCTTTTTGGGTTTCTTTGATCTGTTCGACCCATTTGGCGAGTACAGAGGGGCCGGGTCCTTCATTGAAATGAGAAGGGAACCGATACGGGTACTGACTTGCTGTAGACAGTGCATGCACCAAAGAGAATTTTTCTTGCGAAAATTGGGGAGCATAGTGCTGGCTATCCGCATATGAAGCCAAGTAGGTCTGCTCAGGTTGACCGGGTGTGGCGATCAACACTAGTTTTTTATGTAAGGGGATCATCTCCATTAGCGTGGTATAGCCGCTTCGGCAAATAACATACTCGATAGAGGGTAGCAACGATTGCAGCTCGCCGGCACTGAGATGATCGAAGATCCTTATGCGAGACACACCATACAAGTGGGCCAGGGCCTGATTGGCGTATTGCTGTTGTTCGGTAGAATTCTTTTCGACTGCATCTGTTCGAGTAGCAGGCAAGCCTCTTACCAAGATCAGTTGTCCGGTGAATGAAGCGGCCTGTTCAAGAATAATTTTTTCGAGCAAGGTTCTTTGCGGCTCGGGTCCGGACAGCAACACAAGCACCTGTTGCCCTGTTGTGGCGGCAGCAGGCTGCCCTTTCGATAACCGGTTGAGTACACCCATGTATTGCACAGGGACCTTGGGTAGTGTAAGCGGATGCGAAAGGGCTCCGGCCAATGAAGGTTCTTCTTTTACATCGGGGACCCATACTTGCTTAAATCGATCGATGTAACGGTAGATCAATTTTTGCATCATGCTGTCCGTATAGCGACCATAGCCTGTTCGAACACCCAGCTGGTGTGTAATGATAACGGAGGGGATCGTAGGATGCGCAAGCCCGTACCGATTATCGGCAACAATGGCATCGATATGATATTTGTTTGCTATTGCTACGATCCATTTTTGTTCTTTTTTTATTTGCCACCAAAAGCGGGGCATCAATTTTAACATGGCCCAACCAAATAGCCATTTACTGCTGCTGTATCGTACCGGCGTGTGTGGAGAGGAAAGATGAGTGAGAAGGGGGAACTCCTCAACAAGTAACGAACGACTAGCACCATCGGAGGCGGTCAGTACCTCGCAGCCGAGTGCTTGCAGGCCATATATAAGGGGAATACAGCGGGTGGCATGCCCAAGACCCCAGTTCAGCGGGGCTACCAGTACAACGGGAGGACGGGCAAAGTGCTGCATGGCGGTCAAATAAAAAGCTAAAATCGGAACCTTTGGGCAACAAAAACGTTTGTAAAGTAGTTTTAATTCGTGACTTTTATACCATGAAACTGTTCCGCACCCTTTTTGTGTTAACCGGTCTGCTGTTATTGCTAAGCGCCTGCAACAGGAATCTCTATACCAGCAAGGCTTCTCGCAATTGTGGCTGTCCGGGGCAGAACGTTCGCTGATAATTTTTACTATGTCTGGTAAAGGAATTTTTGTTCTGGTCTGCACTCCCTATCTCTCTGCTACGGCAGTAGAGCAGGAGCGAACGATGCTGTCTCGCTTGCTGAGCACTCC
>DNMB01000094.1 GCA_003489485.1 Chitinophagaceae bacterium
GGATAAGGCCCAAAATGCTTTTCGATAAAGGGCAATGCCTTTTGCGCATCTACTAATATCTTTTCCCACTCCTGCGCTTTTACATTGGTAGGTTTGTACAATAGATGAAGGGTCAACTCTGATTGCGCTACGCCCCCATTGCGGGCAGCAGGCAAACTGTCTCTTACCTTAATGGACCGGTGTACATATTCGGGATCGGCAGCCCACATAAAATCGTGCACCTGCGGGGCATAGAAATGCCAGGTCAGTTGGTCACCCGCGGGCCTGCTTACCGTAGAACCGGGCTTCTCATAACCATACCCGATCTGCTGCGGATTTTGCAAATAGCCCGTTCCGCCAACGATATAGTTCTTGTCGATGGTTATGCGCACATCATAATTTCCCCAGATGCCGTAGAATTCGCGACCCACATACGGATTCGGATGCCAGCCGTCTTGATCGTAAGCACATAATTTGGGATACCACTGGCTCATCGAATAGCGCACTTTGGTGGTGGCGTTATCGCGACCGCTTCTTCTGATCTGCAAGGGCACCTGGCCTTCGAATGCCAGATCGAGTACCACTTTTGACTTTGGCAGGATGGGTCTATCGAGCGTAACCTCCAAAATAGTTTCGTGCGTTTGCAGTTGCTGCAAGCGACCATTCATCTTTAGCCACAATACTTTTTGTTCACCGATCTCTTCGGGCTTGAGTTGCACGATCCTGTCCTTTACACGACTATCCCAATCCGCTCCCCGACCCAACTGAATGGTGCCTTGTCGACGACTGCGGGTATCCATCATACTGCCGGGCTGAAAGGCGTTGAAATAAAGATGATAATAAAGTTTATCGAGGGTATCTGGCGAGTTGTTCCAATACTCCAGCTGCTGGGTGCCGGTAAACCGATTGGTCTGCACGTTCATTTTTACATCCATTTTGTACTGCACTCGCTGCTGCCAGCCACTACCCTGTGCTTGCAATTGAAAACCCAGGGTCCAACAAAGCATCGCCATTAAAAAAACGAAACGCATAAAATAAATTTTAAAAAAATAATCAATCACAACCGGCTACCACCAACACGATCTCTCCTTTTACATTCTTGGCTGCAAAATGAGTATGACATTCGCGAAGCGTACCTCGAAATTGTTCTTCGAACAGCTTGGTCAGCTCGCGGCTCACGCTGCAAAGTCTATCGTCACCGAATACCTTGCAAAATTCTTCGAGGGTCTTGCACAAGCGTTGCGGAGATTCATAAAAGATCATGGTGCGCGATTCGGTTGCCAGCTGTTTCAACAAGGTTTGTCTTCCCTTTTTGAGTGGCAAAAAACCTTCGAAGCAAAATCGGTTCGAAGGAATTCCGCTGTTAACGAGTGCGGGAACAAAGGCCGTTGCACCAGGCAGGGTCTCTACGGCAAGACCGGCTTGCACACAAGCCCTGACCAATAAAAAAGCCGGATCCGAGATACCGGGTGTGCCCGCATCGGTCACCAACGCCATAGTGGTGCCCGAAGAAAGCTGTTGCAATAGCTGTGGCACCAGTTTGTGTTCGTTGTGCTGGTGATACGCTATTACAGGACGCTGGATCTGGTAATGTTGCAGCAGCACCGCGGTGGTACGAGTGTCTTCTGCCAATATAAGATCTGCAGCACGCAACACATCGAGAGCGCGCAGGGTAATATCCTTTAAGTTTCCAATGGGAGTAGGCACCAAATACAGCGAGGCAGGAGGTCGGCTTTCTTCGGCGCCTTTGCGAAGGCCAGTGGCAATATCTGCAGTCGCTTTAAGCAACAGGTAAACGATTACAAAGCCCCTCTATTAGGCAGGGCGACATTCCAGTTCAAAATATTCCATGACCGGATTGGCCAATAACTTTTGGGCTGCAGCACGCGCGAGCTCCTTTGCCTGATCGGCAGAGTCAGCCTCGACCTGCACGCTGATATTTTTTCCGACGCGAACATCCTGAATGGCGGTAAGCCCCAGGTTGGCAAGTCCACCCATAACGGCTTTTCCCTGTGGATCGAGCAATTCTTTTAGGGGCATCACTTTTATCTCGACGTTGTAGGTCATGTAAGTTGATTTTTAAAGAGCAAAGATAAGATAACGTACAGGATGATGAGTAAAGGCAAGGCCAACCACTGCAAAAACAAAACCGACACGATGCACGATACAATTAAAATGTAACGCGCGCGGTTGGCTGACCAGGCAAAAGAGGTAAACTTGAGGGTCAACAACGGAATGCGAGAGACCATCAGAAAACAAAACAGCGCAATAAGGGCATACAAGAAATAAGCGTTAAGCAGCAACGATACGATCCACTCCTGATCGACGTTCCAATATACCAATGGCAGAGAGGCAAAGAAAAGTCCGGCCGCCGGAACGGGAAGGCCCGTAAACACCACCAGTGAAGATTGTTGCAGATTAAAGCGCGCCAATCGCCAGGCAGCGGCAAGCGGCAAGAAAAAAGCGGGCCAAAGCAATAGGGAATCGAGTTGCATGGCAGAAGGCTCATGGGCCCACCCCAACCGCAAAAAATGATAGACCAATAACGAAGGTGCCACACCAAAACTGACCAGATCGGCCAGCGAATCGAGCTGTTTGCCCATGCCCGAATCGGCGTGGAGGGCGCGGGCCAAAAAACCATCCAAAAAATCTACCACGGCCGCCAACCCGATGAACAAAGAAGCCATCCAGATCTTTTCAGGCACATCAAAGTACAATTGCCCCTCGGGCCGCACCGACAAGATGATGCTCGACTGCAATCCGCACACAATGGCCAAACAACCAAAGAACAAATTGAGCAGCGTAAAAAAATTAGGGAGCTGTTTGATCATGTATTATTTTTTCATCAAGGCCTCAATATCTTCGGCCGTGATGGGAATATTTTTCATCAAGTCCTTATTTCCGTTTCGGGTGATCCAAACATTATTCTCAATGCGAACACCCATCTGCTCTTCTTCGATATAGATACCGGGCTCGATGGTAAAGACCATCCCCGCCTTGATGGGCTCTGTCTTGGTGCCCAGATCGTGCACATCCACACCCAGATGGTGTGAGATACCATGATACAGATATCGCCTGTAGGCGCGGTTCTGCGGATCTTCGTTCTTTACATCCGATTTGCGAAGCAAGCCCAATTTCAGGAACTGTTGCGTGGCCTCTTCGCCCACTTTATCGGTATAATCCATAATGGTAATGCCCGGACGAAGCAGACCCTTGGCGTAATTGTGCAAGTGTAAACAAGCGTTGTACACATTTCGTTGTCTCTTGCTGAACTTTCCACTCACCGGAACCGTGCGGGTCAGATCGGCACAGTACCCTCCGTACGCTGCGCCAAAATCCATTAATACCAATTCACCGGCCAGACAGGCCTGGTTGTTCGAGACATAGTGAAGGGTGCGAGCTCTATCGCCACTGGCAATGATGCTTCCGTACGCAGGACCGGTGGCACGTTGGCTTAAAAAAGAATGCCAGATCTCGGCTTCGATCTCGTATTCCATTACCCCGGGAGAGATGAACTGCAACAGTCTGCGAAATGTTTTTTCGGTAATGTCGATCGCCTGCTGTATAACGGCCACTTCTTCGGCGGTCTTGATGGCACGCACCTGGTTCATGATCCGGGCCGCACGGCAATACTGATGCAATGGGTAACGCTGCTGCATCTCATCGATAAAGCGGTATTCGCTGGTGCGCAGCCAATTTGACTTTCTATCGTTTTCGTTGCTGTCGAGACAGATCGTATCGGCCAGGTGTACCCACGCCGTTAGCAAGGGCTCCAACTGATCGAGCCACACGATGGTCTGTATTCCGCTGATGGCCTGTGCTTCGGCCACGCGCAAACGCTTTCCATCCCATTTCTCTTTTAACTCATTGGGGCGAACCAAGACCAATACCTCGCGATATCGCTGGTCGGGATGATCCGGAAACAGAATGACCATGCTGTCTTCTTGCTCAATGCCGGAAAGCCAGTACAGATCACTATTCTGTTTAAAGGGATGCAGCGCATCTCCGTTAGAGGGAAACTCATCGTTGCTAACGAAGATGGCGATACAATCAGAAGGAAGTTGTGCGATAAACCGGGAGCGATTCTTGGCGAACAACTCCGAAGGAAGACGATGGTATTTCATACAGCCCGATATTAGAATAGTCCGTAAAGCGCCGCATCGACCTTGGTGATGATCTCGCCCAGGTCTTCTTCTCGTTCGGCGAATTTGTTCTTGTCGACATCTACGACCAATAACTTGCCCTCTTTGTACTCACCGATCCACTTGTTGTAGTATTCATTGAGCTTTTTGAGGTAGTCGAGACGAATGTTCTCTTCGTAGTCGCGACCTCGCTTTTGGATCTGGCCGACCAAGGTAGGCACCGAGGCTTGCAAATAGATCAATAAGTCCGGAGGCTGCACCAACGATTTCAGGGTCTGAAAAAAGTGATAGTAATTATCGAAATCACGTTTGCTCATCAGTCCCATCTCGTGCAGATTCGGAGCAAAGATGTTGGCATCCTCATAGATGGTACGGTCCTGAATAACGGTCTCGGTACCTTGCTGGATCTCTACCAGCTGACGAAGACGGCTATTCAAAAAATAGATCTGCAGGTTAAAACTCCACCGAGGCATATCCTCATAAAAATCCATCAGGTAGGGATTGTGATCCACATCCTCAAAGTGGGGGATCCACTTGTAATGCTTACTGAGTAGTTCGGTAAGTGTGGTCTTACCGGCTCCGATGTTGCCGGCCACTGCGATATGCTTGGGTTTTCTTGCTTTTGCCATGCGGGGGATGCCAACAAGTTGGCTTTATTTTTTGAAGGGAGTTAAAATTAGGGAAATTCAATAATAATTGAGCCCCATGGCCTCTTTCACAAGACGAAGGGTCTCACGGGCACTTTCGCGTGCCTTTTGTGCCCCGGCCTCCATCACTTTTTGCAAATAGGCGCTGTCTTGTTGCAGCAAGAGGGCTTTTTCACGGATGGGAGCAATGAACTTGATCATATCGGCCGCAAGTTGCGATTTCATGTCGCCGTAGCGAATGGTACAATCGTTGTACGCGGTTTCGAATTGAGAAAGGGTCGAAGGTTCGCTGACCAGTTGCATCAGCTGAAAAAGATTGACGATGTAGTCGGGCTTTTCGGCAAAGGGCGCAGCAGGACCCGCATCGGTCTTGGCGCGCATGATCTTCTTTTTGATGAGCTCATCACTATCGGCCAGATACAGAGTAGCGTACTGGTTTTCGCTCTTGCTCATTTTGCCCGTACCATCGAGCGAAGGCACCTTTATGAGTTCCTCTCCGAAATTGAAGGCCTGCGGCTCGGGAAAGATCTCACCGTAGCGGTGATTGAAGCGATTCACGAAATTGCGCGCCATCTCGAGATGCTGCTCCTGGTCCTTTCCAACCGGGACCAGTGCCGCACGATGCAAAATAATGTCGGCCGTTTGCAATACCGGGTAGGTCAGCAGCCCTGCATTGACATTATCGGGATGCAGCCTTACTTTTTCTTTGAAGGTGACCGTTTTTTCTAGTTCACCCACATAGGCCAGCATATTGAGGTACAAATAGAGCTCGGCCGTTTCGGGCACATGACTTTGACAGTATAGCACCGCCTGCTCAGGATCGAGTCCGCAGGCAATGTTCTCGGATAGCACCCTGTACACATGTCCTTTCAGGGAACTCGTATCGGGATGCGTGGTCAGGGAGTGCAGGTCGGCCACCATAAAAAAGCAGCTGTACTCCTGTTGCAGGCGCACGTAATTGCGCACCGCCCCAAAGTAATTACCCAGGTGCAAAAACCCGGTGGGACGGATACCGCTCATCACAATTTGCTTCTTCTTATCCATCGGAGCGAAGATAGCTAAAAGGGATGGGTTATCTTTGCTCCCGGAGTCAAAAACACGCTATGGCAGAAGGCATCATTCACCTGGAGGATATCAAGAAAAGTTATTTCATGGGCAAACAGGAATTGCCGGTGCTCAAAGGCCTTTCACTCGACATTTTCAAAAATGAATACGTGGCCCTGATGGGTCCCTCCGGTTCGGGAAAAAGCACGCTGATGAATATTATCGGATGCCTTGACACACCTACCGAAGGTCGCTATGTGTTGAATAATAATGATGTGAGCAAGATGCCCGACGATTCGCTGGCCGAGGTCAGAAACAAAGAGATCGGATTCGTTTTTCAGCAATTCAACTTGCTTCCCCGTCTTACGGCTGCCGAGAATGTGGCCTTGCCCCTGGTGTACGCGGGCATGAGCAAAAAAGATCGCATTGAAAAAGCCATGCGGATGCTCGAGATGGTACAACTTACCGATCGTAGCCATCACCGCCCCAATGAACTCTCGGGAGGACAGTGCCAGCGAGTGGCCATTGCGCGGGCCCTTGTCAATGACCCCGCCATTATCTTGGCCGATGAACCCACGGGTAACCTCGATTCAAAGACCTCGCAAGAGATCATGGACATATTTGAGACCATCTACAAAAATGGTAACACCATCGTTATCGTTACGCACGAAGAGGATATTGCCAATCACTCCCGACGCATCGTTCGACTTCGCGATGGCGTCATCGAGACCGACCAGCTCAATTCCAAGTTTAAAAAGGCCTGACCCGGATATTTTTTCGCAACGGCGAACCTTCGTGACCGGGCTTTGTTACGTTACTTTGCAGTGCCTTACTGCCAATAATCTATTACCATGGCCCTTAAGATCTACACCAAGACAGGAGATGACGGAACGACCTCGCTGATTGGCGGCACTAAAGTACCCAAATCACATTTTCGCATAGAAGCATACGGAACCGTCGACGAGCTCAATTCTTACATGGGGCTGTGCAGAGATCTGCTGAGCGATCCGGACTCGTTGCGTCTGCTTGCCGAGATACAAGACAGACTTTTTACCATTGGCTCTTCGCTTGCCTGTGATGCAGAAAAAGAACCCGGCATGGCTCTGGCCGATCTGATAGAAGACGATGTACGCTTACTGGAAAAAGAGATCGATCGCATGACCGATCTGCTTCCTGTTATGAAACATTTTATCTTACCCGGTGGCGCGGTGGCGGTTTCGCAGCTGCATGTGGCTCGCTGCATTTGCAGAAGGGCCGAGCGCTGCTGCGTACGCATGCAATACGAAGGCATTGCTATCAATGAATTGGTCGTGAAATACCTAAATCGACTCAGCGATTATTTATTTGTGCTGGCCCGCTACACCGGGCAACAAATGAAAGCCCAAGAGACCATCTGGACACCCCGCATCCGCTAAGTTCAAACCAGCATCCCATCTCGCATCATCCACACCCGGTCACATTGACGGGCCAATTCTTCGTTATGGGTGACCACCAAAAAGGTTTGACCGGTCTCCTCTCTCAATCTGAAAAACAATTGATGTAATTCACGCGCATTGATGGAATCCAAGTTACCGGAGGGCTCGTCTGCCAAAACAATATCCGGCTTGTTGATCAACGCGCGGGCCACTGCCACCCGTTGTTGCTCGCCCCCCGATAATTGAGAGGGCTTGTGATCGAGTCGATGAGAAAGTCCCAGTTTATCGAGTAGCTGGGTGGCCTCCTGGCGTACCGTCGATTTCGTGCGACCCGCCAACCAGCCGGGTATGGACACGTTCTCGAGTGCGCTGAATTCGGGCAGCAGATGATGGAATTGAAACACGAATCCGATGTGATGATTTCTAAATGCGGCCAGTTTTTTACTGCCCAGGGCCAGCACATCGGTCCCATTTATCACCACTTGTCCCTGATCGGGCCGATCGAGCGTGCCGAGCACATGCAACAGGGTGCTTTTTCCACAACCGGAAGGGCCCACAATAGCGGCCACCTGGCCTTTTTGAACCTCAATGCTGAGTCCCCTCAGTATTTCGAGGTCTCCGTAACGCTTATAAATGGCTGTTCCGATTAACAATGGTGGTAAAAAATCAATCCCGAAACTATCAAAAAAAATCAAGCCTTCGATCAGAAACGATAAAGGTTATTTGGAAAATTCCTCAATCCCTTTACATTTGCGCAAAAATAGACTTCGCTTACCTACTAAACGTATCCTTATGTTTTGGACCTTAGAACTGGCCTCTTACCTCGAAGACGCACCCTGGCCTGCTACTAAAGATGAGCTGATCGATTACTCGATTCGCTCAGGCGCTCCCATTGAAGTGGTCGAAAATTTGCAGGAACTCGAAGATGAGGGTGATGTGTACGAGACCATCGAAGACATTTGGCCCGATTATCCCACACAAGACGATTTTCTGTTCAACGAAGACGAATACTGACCGATCAGGGAGTTCCCATTTTATCGATCACCTGTTGTGTGACGCCCGTAAAGCTGAATCCGCCATCATGAAAGAGATTCTGCATGGTCACATAGCGTGTCATATCACTAAACAACGTAACACAATAGTTGGCGCAATCCTCAGACCCGGCATTGCCCAGTGGGCTCATCGACTCGGCATAGTTCAAAAATCCATCAAAGCCCTTTACGCCACTGCCTGCTGTGGTAGGCGTGGGCGATTGTGAAATGGTGTTGACACGAACCTTTCTCTTTACGCCGTAATGATAGCCAAAACTGCGGGTAACACTTTCGAGTAAGGCCTTTGCATCGGCCATCTCGTTGTAATCCGGAAATACCCGTTGCGCAGCGATATAACTGAGCGCCACCACACTGCCCCACTCACTGAGCGCGTCGAGGTCCCAGGCGGTGCGCAACACACGGTGCAAGCTCATGGCAGAGATATCGAGGGTCTTGCCATTCCACTCGTAATTCATTTCGGTGTAATGCTTGCCCTTGCGAACATTCAGGCTCATTCCAATGGAGTGGAGTACAAAATCGATCTTGCCACCCAGATGCTCCATCGATTTCTCAAACAGATTCTTTAGATCGTCCATGTTGGTCACATCGGCACCGATCACAGGCGCATTACCACACAGGGCAGACAGTTTATTGATCTCGCCCATGCGCAAGGCAACGGGTGCATTGGTCAGTACGAGTTGTGCGCCTTGTTCGTGACAACGAAGCGCTGTTTTCCAGGCAATGGAACGCTCATCGAGCGCACCGAAGATGATTCCTTTCTTTCCCTTCAGCAATTGATTGGCCATAGTGGTTGGTTTTCGCGGGTAAAAATAAGCACTTATTTGAAAGCAGCTCTTCACTAACGAATGTTATTGGCTTTTGGAGTTATATTTACACCATACCCCTTTGTTCAATCTACTCAGACCATGCAGCAAAGAACAGTCATTACCGGAACGGGTTGTTTTATTCCGCCGGTTGTAAAAACCAACACAGATTTTACGACGCAACGCTTTTTTGCCGAAGAGGGCAGCCCAATTGACGCCCCCGGACAAGAGATCGTTGAAAAGTTTCAAGAGATAACGGGTATCGAAGAAAGACGCTACGTCAGCGAGCAGATGAATTCTTCCGACATGGCCATCGAGGCAGCACGGTTGGCCATTGCCGATAGCGGCGTAGATCCTGAAACACTCGACCAGATCATCGTGGCCCATAATTTCGGCAACGTGGTCAGTCATACCATCCAGACCGATATATTACCGGCCCTGGCCAGCAGGGTCAAACATGCCCTCAACATACAGAACCCTAATTGCGTGGCCTACGACATTCTATTCGGCTGCCCCGGTTGGTTGCAAGGGGTCATTCAATCGGATGCATTCATCAAAGCCGGTGTGGCACAAAAGACGCTGGTGATCGGCACCGAAACACTCAGCCGTGTCGTGGATGTATACGACCGCGACAGTATGATCTTCTCGGATGGTGCCGGTGCGGCCGTACTGGAGGGAAAGCCTGCGGACCGTACCGAAGCCGGTATTCTGGCCTGCAGCGTACAGAGCCATTGTACCGAAGAGGCGTATTATCTTTTTTTAGGAAAAAGCAACATTCCAGGAGCCGATCCCAAAGTGCGCTACATCAAAATGAAAGGCCGCAAAGTATATGAATATGCCATGCAACATGTGCCGGCGGCCATGAAGGACTGTCTCGACAAAGCGGGTGTGCCCATCGAATCAGTTAAGAAAGTATTCTTGCACCAGGCCAACGAAAAAATGGACGAGGGCATCATCAAAAGACTCTTCAAGCTCTATGGTAAAAAAGAGCTACCTGATCACGTAATGCCCATGAACATCCATAAACTGGGCAATAGCTCGGTGGCCACCATCCCCACTCTTTTCGACATGGTAAAAAAAGGACACTGGGACAACCATGACCTTCAACCCGGCGATATCGTGCTGTTCGCTTCCGTAGGAGCCGGCATGAACATCAATGCAGTTTGTTATCGTATGTAGTTATCTTCGCAAACAGTAAATTATAGGAGAGAACATGACCCTTTCTTACCAATGGCTATTGGATTATCTGCCCGCTCCCGTTCCTGTTGAGCAGCTTAGTGAGATACTCACCTCCATTGGATTGGAAGTAGAGCGGGTAAGCGCTTACCAAGAAGTAAAGGGAGGATTGAAAGGCCTGTTGATCGGCGAGGTCATGGCTACCGAAAAACATCCCAATGCCGATAAGCTGACCCTGACCAAAGTGAATATTGGCTCCGAAGCCTTGCTGTCTATCGTCTGCGGAGCACCCAATGTGGCCACCGGACAAAAAGTTGTGGTTGCCCCTGTGGGAGCCACGATCTATCCTACTCAAGGAGATCCTATTACCCTAAAGGCGGCCCGCATAAGAGGAGAAGAAAGTCAAGGCATGATCTGTGCCGAAGATGAGATCGGACTGGGCAGTTCACACGCGGGCATATTGGTATTACCGGCGGACACACGGGTCGGAATCAGCGCAGCCGAACTTTTTTTGCCCTATGAGGACACGATCTTTGAAATAGGGCTAACGCCCAATCGAATGGATGCGATGAGCCATTGGGGCGTAGCACGCGATGTCTGCGCATACATGAATCATCATCACCAAAAGAACTGGCAGCCCCGCTGGCCCACCTCTTTTTCGTTTACCGGATCGATGCCCTCTTGCCCTATAAAAGTAACGATCGAAAACACCGTCGCTTGCCCGCGGTACAGCGGCATTTGCATCGATAACATTCAAGTGGGACCCTCACCGCGCTGGATGGAAAAACGACTCAAGGCCATTGGCGTAAAGCCGATCAATAATATCGTAGACATTACCAACTATGTACTGCACGAAACCGGTCAGCCTTTACACGCCTTTGACCGCAGCGCCATAAAAGGAGAACAGGTCTTGATCAAAAACGCCAGTGACCAAAGCGAATTCATTACCCTAGACGGCGTGTCTCGTAAGCTGAGCCGAGAAGACCTGATGATCTGCCATGCAGAGCAACCCATGTGCATAGCGGGGGTATATGGTGGGCTAGAAAGCGGGGTCAGCCCCTCTACCCAACAACTCTTTGTGGAAAGTGCCTTTTTTGATCCCATCACTATTCGAAAAACATCTTTCAGACAGCAGTTGCGTACCGATGCGGCCACCCGCTTCGAAAAGGGAACGGATATTGCTGCCACCTTGCCTGTGCTTGAACGCGCCGTGCAGTTGATCGTGGAGATCGCAGGAGGCAAAGTGACCACTGCACCCGTAGATCGCTATCCCTCCCCGCAGCCTCAAAAAATGGTTTCGCTTGGCTGGTCTTACTTAAAAAAGATCAGTGGCAAGACATACGATAGCGCGGCAGCGATAGGCATTTTAAAAAGTCTGGGGTTCGGTATCGAAAAAGAAGACACAAACGGAGTAACTGTAAAAGTTCCCTATCATAAACCCGATATTCACCTTGCGGCCGATCTGGTAGAAGAGATCTTGCGCATAGATGGATTGGACAATATCGCCATTCCCAATTCGATCAGCATCTCTCCTGCCGTAGAGAGTCCTGCATTTTATACAAAAGAAACGCTTCGCGAAAAACTTTCGAATCAGTTGGCCGGCATGGGTTATCACGAGATCATGACCAACTCCATTACCAACAGCGCTTATTTTCCCGAACAGGGTGAGTCGCTGGTCACCATGATCAACAGCCTCAGTGCCGAACTCAACGCCTTGCGGCCTTCGTTGCTGCACACCGCTCTCGAAGTGGTAAGCCATAACCTCAACCACCGCAACCTGGACCTCCGTCTCTTTGAATTTGGGACCGTATATGCCAAGGAACAAACGGGTCACTACCGCGAGGAGCCGAGGCTTTGCCTGGTCCTGTGCGGACTAAGCCGGGCCACACATTGGCAAGCGCGCAGTACCCCCGTAGATCTATACACGATAAAAGGAATGGTAGAGTTGCTTCTTTCTTCATTGGGAATTACTGCCTCGACTCACCCCAAACAGCACCCACAGCTGCAACAGACACTTGGCTGGCAGCTACAAGAAAAAGAGCTGGGCGTGGCAGGACTCATAACCGAAAAAACAGCCCGCCAGTTCGGAATCAAGCAGCCGGTCTACTATGCCGAGCTCAATTGGCAGGTATTGGTAGCGCTGTCCACTGCAACCTCCATCCGAATTGGCGAACTGCCCCGTTTTCCATCGGTAGAAAGAGATCTGGCCCTGGTCGTGCCGAACACCCTCCCCTGGCAGGCCATTCAGGATTGTCTGCAAAAGATCCGCATTAAAACCCTCCGGGATATTAAAGTCTTTGATATATTCGAAAGCGATAAGCTCGGTGCCGGTAAAAAATCAATCGCCATCAACCTGACTTTTTCGGACCCCGAGAAAACACTAACGGATAAAGAGATGGAGGGCTGGATGAGCACCATCATCAAAACCCTAGAAAAAGAAGTCGAAGCCACGGTAAGAAAATGAGTAACGCAGAAGACCTAATAAGAATCCGAGAAAAACTCAAGCAGCTCATCGATCAGCACCATAGGCTGTACAGTGAAAAATTGCGGCTTACCGCCGAGATCGAGAAGATCAAGACCACGCTTGCCGAGCAGCTATCCACAAACCAGGGGCTGAACGACCAATTGTCGGCCGCCAAGGTAAAGACATCAACATCAGGGCTAAGCGAGCCCGAAAAAGCAGAGATCGAAAAAAAGATCAATCATTACATAAAAGAGATCGACCGCTGCATTAGTCAGCTGGGTAATTAAGCAATATGAGCGAAGAAATGATTCCCATAGCAGCACAGGTAGGTGACCGCACCTACCGGATCAAGGTAGAGCCCAAGAACGAAGAACTGGTGCTTCGAACCCTGCAACAGATCAACCAAAAACTACTGGAGTTCAAAACCAACTATGCCGGAAAGGATATGCAAGATTACCTGGCCATGACCATGCTTTGGTTCGCCACCCAACCGGTCACTACCCCCTCTTCCGAACAAGGAGAGATGGAGCAAGAACTGCAGCTGCTTGAGCGGCTGCTAGACGCCGAAATAAAAAACAGCTGACCGGGGCCGACGCATCTTTTTTCGTACCTTTACCACATTATTGTAACCAGACCCCCATCCGTTCAACGGGTCTCGAAAACAAGTATTGTGAACCCCCTAAACCTAAACATCAATGGACCCCAATATACTGTACGCCCTTATAGGCGTATTCGCCGGAGCAATTGGCCTCCTGGCGGGCCGCGTTATTTTCGCGAAAGCCAGTGACAAGAAAGTTCAAGAAGCAGAGATCCAGGCACAGACCATTCTGAAAGAAGCAGAGCTAAGAGCGGAAACCATCCGCAAAGAAAAAGAGCTCGAGGCGAAAGAGAAGTTCGTGCAGCTAAAGGCCTCCCACGAAAGGGATGCACTCGAGCGCAACAAAAAGATCAATGACGCCGAAAACCGAATCCGTCAAAAGGAACAATCCGTTAACCAAAAAGAGAACAACCTCGACAAGCAGATCAAAGACAACGAGGTGATCAAAGAGAATCTGAACAGACAGATCGAACTGGTCAACATCAAACGCGCAGAGTTCGAAAAACACCAAGAGGAACATGTTCGCCGCTTGGAAAAAATCGCCAACCTCTCTGCCGAGGATGCCCGCAACCAATTACTGGAAAGCCTTAAAAACGAAGTCCAGACCCGCGCGTTGGCCCTGCAACAAGAGATCATCGAAGAAGCCAAACAAAAGGCCGGCAAAGAAGCCCGCAAGATCGTTATTCAGACCATACAGCGTACCGCCGCAGAGCAGGCAATCGAAAACTCCATCACCGTGTTCAATCTCGAGAGTGATGAGATCAAAGGACAGATCATTGGTCGCGAAGGCCGAAACATCCGCGCCATTGAAGCTGCTACCGGAGTGGACCTGATCGTTGACGATACCCCCGAAGCCATCTTGTTATCTAGCTTCGACCCCTTACGCCGCGAAATAGCCCGACTGAGTTTGCAACGACTGGTCAGTGATGGTCGTATCCATCCGGC
>DNMB01000093.1:0-3145 GCA_003489485.1 Chitinophagaceae bacterium
ATGCATGAACCATAAGATAGTAGCGGTGCATGCAAAATGCCAGCGTTAAAGCACCGACCTATTTGCTCAAATACATACTTCTGTCTTTGTACAACTGACGGAAGTACGGATCGCGCAGGTTCTCGATAAAGCGAATGGCCTCTCCGGTCGATTTCATTTCGGGTCCCAGTTCTTTATTTACACCCGGGAACTTGTTGAAACTAAATACCGGTTCTTTGATGGCAAATCCCGAAAGATTTTTTTTGATGGTAAAGTCGCGCAGCTTGTGTGTGCCCAGCATTACCTTGGTGGCAATATTCAAATAAGGGATCTGGTACGCTTTTGCAATAAAGGGTGTGGTACGCGATGCGCGCGGATTGGCTTCGATCACGAACACCTTACCGTCTTTGATGGCAAATTGAATGTTGATGAGCCCGCGTATCTCTAGTGCCCTTGCAATTTTCTCGGCATATTCCTCCATTTTCTGAACGATGAGCGGCGACAAGTTAAAGGCCGGGAGTACCGCATTGCTATCGCCGGAATGAATACCTGCGGGCTCAATATGCTCCATTACACCCATTACATGGAACGTTTCTCCATCGAAGATCGCATCGATCTCGGCCTCTTGACAACGATCCAGAAAATGGTCGATCAAAATCTTATTGCCGGGAATATGCTTGAGCAAACTCACCACCGCTCTTTCTACCTCTTCGTCGTTGATCACGATCCGCATTCGCTGACCGCCCAGCACATAAGAGGGTCTGACCAGTACGGGGTAGCCTACTTTATTGGCTACCTCAATGGCATCGTCTACCGACCAGGCTGTTCCATATTCGGGGTAAGGGATACTCAGTTCTTTGAGCATGTCGCTGAATCGACCTCTGTCTTCGGCAATATCGAGGCTGTCGAACGAAGTACCGATAATGCGAATTCCTTTTTTATGCAGTCGCTCGGCCAGCTTGAGTGCCGTTTGTCCTCCTAGTTGAACGATGACCCCTTCTGGTTTTTCATGTTCGATGATCTCCCACAGATGCTCCCAGTAAACGGGCTCAAAATAAAGTTTATCGGCCATGTCAAAGTCGGTCGAGACGGTCTCTGGATTACAGTTGACCATAATGGATTCGAATCCGGCTTCTTTGATGGCAAGCAGACCATGCACGCAACAATAGTCAAATTCGATGCCTTGTCCGATACGGTTGGGACCCGATCCCAGTACAATGATCTTTTTCTTATCGCTGACGATACTTTCGTTGTGGTGTCCTCTTTCGAAGGTCGAATAGAAATAAGGTGTTTTGGCTTCGAACTCGGCGGCACAGGTGTCTACCATTTTATAGACACGGGTCAGTCCGATCTTTTTTCTTTTTTCATAGATGGCCTCTTCATCGCCGTTGCGGATAATGCGAGCGATCTGCTCATCACTGAAGCCATGCAGTTTGGCTTTTTCGAGCAGCGCTTCGGGTAGATCGTCTATACTATAGGCTTCTAATTCTTTTTCGATGGCCACGATCTTTTGGATCTCAAAGAGAAACCATCTGTCAATTCCATTGGTAGCTTTCGAGATGGAGCCCACCGAGATACCGGCTTGCAGGGCATCTTTGATACGGAACAACCGATCCCATTTTGGCGTTTTGATATATTCCAGTAATTCCTCCGCACGCATCAGGCTCTTTCCGTAGTAGCCCAGCCCCACTGCGTTGTTCTCGAGACTCTGACAAGCTTTTTGGATGGCTTCGGTAAAACTTCTTCCAATACCCATTACCTCACCCACACTTTTCATCTGAAGACCCAGCGTATCGTTGGCCCCTTTGAACTTGTCGAAATTCCAGCGGGGAATCTTAACGATCACGTAATCGAGGGCCGGTTCAAAATAGGCCGAAGTGGTTTTGGTGATTTGATTTTGTAATTCGTCGAGATAATAGCCGATAGCCAGTTTGGCAGCGATCTTGGCAATGGGATAACCGGTGGCCTTGCTGGCCAATGCCGATGAGCGACTTACTCTCGGATTGATCTCGATGGCAATGATCTCTTCCGTTTCGGGGTTGAGGGCAAATTGCACGTTACAGCCACCTGCAAAATTGCCGAGGTCGCGCATCATCATAATGGCGGTGTTGCGCATCAGTTGCATGGCCGTATCACTGAGCGTCATGGCAGGGGCCACCGTAATGGAATCGCCCGTATGGACTCCCATCGGATCAAAATTCTCTACCGTACAGATAATGCAGACATTATTGGCGGCATCACGCAGTAGCTCCAACTCAAACTCCTTCCATCCCAACACGGCTTTTTCAACGAGCACCTCATGTATGGGAGAGGCTTGCAATCCTCTGTTAAGCGCTTCGTCGAGATCTTCTTTATCGTGCACAAATCCGCCTCCGGTCCCACCCAGCGTAAAAGAGGGTCTGATCACCAGCGGAAAGCCGATCTCTTGCGCAAATTCCTTTCCTTCTAAAAATGAGTTGGCGGTTTTGGCCGTGGCCACGTTAACGCCGAGCTCTATCATCCACTGTCTGAACTTTTCGCGGTCTTCGGCCTTGTCGATGGCTTTGATGTCGACGCCGATGAGTCGAACATTATATTGTTTCCAGATACCTAACTCTTCGGCTTCTTTGGCCAGGTTGAGTGCCGTTTGTCCTCCCATGGTGGGAAGCACTGCATCGATCTGGTTCTCTTTTAAGATCTTTTCTATGCTCTCCACTGTCAGAGGCAGCAGGTATACCCTGTCGGCCATCATTGGGTCGGTCATGATGGTGGCCGGGTTACTGTTGATGAGTACAACATTGATGCCTTCTTCGCGCAGGCTACGGGCCGCTTGCGTACCGGAGTAATCGAACTCGCAGGCTTGTCCTATAATAATGGGGCCCGATCCTATGATCAGCACCGAACGGATGGATTGGTCTTTAGGCATTTTTTATTTTTTCGAGGCAGGCCGGTAAAAAAAAACAAATTGTGCAAAGCTAAGGAAATGCAGTTATTTTCTTACCATAAGCCCGTTATTTTTGTGAATGCGTAAAGCGTTGCTCGTAATTTTTTGCTGTGCAGGATGTTTCGCTGCTTTTGCCCAGTTGCCCCGCTACCCACAAGGCTATTTCATCAACCCCATGTCTATTCCGATGGAGCTCACCGCCAATTTCGGTGAGTTGCGTAACAATCACTGGCACATGGGGCT
>DNMB01000093.1:3550-3945 GCA_003489485.1 Chitinophagaceae bacterium
AGACCCCTCAGTTTTGGCCGCTTTATTGTGATCGATCACCCAAACGGGCTCTCCACGCTCTATGCCCATCTTAACGATTTTGCCCCTGCTATCGAACAATATGTTACACAACGTCAGTACGAGCAGGAGTCTTGGGCGGTCGAGCTACGCTTTACGCCCGAGCAGTTTCCGGTGCGTCAAGGTCAGTTGATCGCCTTTAGCGGTAACACCGGCGGATCGGCAGGCCCGCATTTGCATTTTGAGATCATCGATACCAAAAGCTCAACGCGTCTGAATCCCTTGTTGTTTGGTTTTCCTCTGCAAGATCGTGTGGCGCCTGTAATAAGATCGCTGGTCTTCTACGATAGAAGTCGCAGTATGAGCAACCAGCGTCCGCAGTCAATCCCCTTGCGGAA
>DNMB01000093.1:4313-6403 GCA_003489485.1 Chitinophagaceae bacterium
GCCAATTGAGTTTTGCCATTGAGGCCTTCGATCAGGTCAGCGGCTCTCCCAATCCCAACGGCATCTATGCGGCTTCAATGTCGCTCGATGACGTTCTCGTCTCGGGTTTTAGGATTGATAGTATCGATTATGACCAGACCGGTTACATCAATGCACATATCGATTATGCGCGAAAGCAACAAGGAGGTGCCCTATACCAACATCTTTCTCCGTTACCTGGTGAGGCCAGTGGCATTTATAAAAAGTTTTCTGCAGCCGGCTTTGTTTCGTTGCAGGATACGGCGTTGCACGAAGTGATGATCAAGGTCGAGGATACCTATGGGAATCACTCTATGATTCGGTTTCAACTGCAGACCACGGCTACTTCAATGGCTGCTTCCAATATCGCTTCGCCTGCCGCTACCAAAAAAACAGAACTGCAACCTATTTATCTGATCCCTGATGCCCCATTCTTGTTCAAACGCCCCGACGTGGAGCTTTCCGCTCCGGCCGGTGCCGTGTACGACAGTGTGCCCCTCGACTACCAGGCAGATGCCGGTCCGCTTTTGCCACCGGCCCTCACCCGAAGACATCGCGTTAACGGTACTGAGTGGCCACTGCACAGTGATCTGCAGGTAAAACTCAAGGTATCGCAACCGCTCGCTGCTTCGCTGCAAAGCAAGTTGGTGATGCAACGCAGCTGGGGGGCCGTAAAAAAAATAAAACCCGCTGTCTATAAACAAGGATGGGTAACGGCATCCTTTGATGACTTCGGTTATTTTCAGGCCTATCTCGATACGGTTGCGCCCGACGTTCGCCTGGCGGGCAAAGGAGATACCATCGATCTTAGTGCCAGCCGCGCCATTGTTTTTACCCCCACCGATAATTTTGGTACGATCGGTTCGTTTCGCGCCGAACTAAATGGTCGTTGGTTGCGTTTTACCAATGACAAGGCCAGAAGCTGGGTCTACCGTTTTGATGAACGCTGCCCTTATGGTACGCACCTGTTGACCGTAACGGTGCGGGATGCGGTCGGTAACGAAACCACGCGCAATTGGTACATAAAGCGAGGACCCTATCAGCCACCTGTCAAAAAGAAAAGATCAACCTCAAAACGCAAACGATGACTTCTTTACAACCCGGCGATAAAGCTCCTTCTTTTAACGGGATCGATCAGGACGGAAAAAAAGTTTCACTCTCTTCTTTAAAAGGGAAAAAGGTGATCTTGTATTGTTATCCCAAAGATCTTACCTCTACTTGTACGGTACAAGCTTGTAACCTGCGAGATCATCACAAGACTCTTGTCAAAAAAGGATACGTTGTGATCGGGGTCAGTCCCGATGACGAGGCACTTCATCAGAAGTTTCGTGCAAAACATGCGCTGCCTTTTACCTTACTGGCCGATACCGATCAAAAGATCCTGAAGGCCTATGGTGTATGGGGAGAAAAATCGATGTACGGAAGAAAGTATATGGGAGTGCTGCGCACTACGTTTGTCATTAATGAGAAAGGGATCATTGAACGGGTCATCACCAAGCCGCGCAGCAGTGAACATGCCGAAGAGATCCTCGATCCGGCCTATTGATCTTGCTGTATCCACTCAAGCGAACCGTTCGCAAATCCAACAGGTTCTCCTTCGAGCAGTAACTCTCCGTTTTTGGCCACTCCATTGACCACCGCACTAAACGTTCTGTCAGCGGTCTTGAATTGCGCTACCTCACCTTTTTTATAGAGCAGTTGATCGTATGCCTCGTGCACCGCAGTGCTATCTTGTGTTTGTAACGATTCGAGTCGTTTGCTCAGAGAGGAGCAAAGTGCAAGGGCTACTTGTTTGGGATCGTGCTTTTGACCCGTAATTTGAAAAAGCGATACCGGATTGGGTAGTGAGGGGTCAAAGCGTTCTTGATTGATGTTGATCCCGATTCCTGCAATGGCCCATGACCACTGTCCCGAAGCGCTCAACACCGACTCGATCAACATTCCCCCTAGTTTTTTATTTTTCCAATACAGGTCGTTGGGCCATTTGATGCGAAATGTATCTTGTTCGCCAAAGGGAGCGATCCCCTCCCATACTCCCACTGAGAGCGCTTTATTCAGCTCAAACTGTTGTA
>DNMB01000050.1:0-2929 GCA_003489485.1 Chitinophagaceae bacterium
TTGCCACGCACCAACTAAAAAAAGCCCTCAACACTTCGTGTTGGGGGCTTTGTGCCCAAGACTGGATTCGAACCAGCACGCCGTTTCCAGCGCTACCACCTCAAGGTAGTGCGTCTACCAATTTCGCCACCTGGGCCACAGACCGAATAGAGATTCGGTCGGGGGTGCAAATATAGCAACTATTTTTTCAGTGAAATGGTAAAGGTGGTTCCTTTTCCGGGCTCGGAGTGCTTAACAAAAAGGGTGCCGCGGTGGTATTGCGCAATAATTCGCTTCGATAAACTGAGCCCAAGCCCCCACCCTCTTTTCTTGGTGGTAAACCCGGGGGTAAAGACACTAGACCACTGAGGCTTGGGAATGCCCTTACCGGTGTCTGATACGTCGATCAAAACAGAAGTATCGGTTTCACTGATCACGACCGCAATGGACCCATCGCCATTCATGGCATCGAGGGCATTTTTAAGCAAATTCTCAATTACCCAATCAAAGAGCGGCGGTGAGATCATGGCGTATACCGGATGCGACGATCTGCTCTCCACCGAAAAAACGATCTTTCCGCCGGCACGTTTTTTCATATAATCGACCATACCGCTAACTTGTGAAACCAGTTCGGTGCTCTCCAATTTGGGAGTGCTGCCGATCTTTCCAAAACGGTCGGTAATTAGCTGCAGTCGGTCCACATCTTTTTCTAATTCGACCACAACTTTTTCGGCTCCTGCGATCTCCCTGAGCATCTCTACCCAACCCTGCAACGAAGAAACGGGAGTACCCAATTGGTGAGCCGTCTCTTTTGCCATGCCGGCCCAGATCTGGTTTTGAGAAGACCGATAACTACTATGAAGCGACACGATGGTGAGGGCAATAAAAAGGGCAACGATACAAAGCTGTACAATCGGAAAATACCGTACCTGGTTCAACAAAGCCGACTCCCCATAGTAATACCGATTGATCTTTGTAGCATCGGTTGGGTCGGTCCAACTTACCGGCGGGTGCAGTTGCTTAAATTCGGTCAATTGCTCTACCAGATAAGATGGAGAAGAGATCACACTGGTGCTATCCAGGTTAACAAAGTTGATGATGCTATCGTTTTCGTTGGTCTCGATAATGGGAACAATATCGTTTTCGGTAAGAATCCGGGTAGCCACCAGCAGTTCCGCATCCATTGGGGCCCGAATAATAAATTGAGAAGCCTCAGCCCACTGCTCCACCAACTGTCGCTCGCGAAGGGAAATTTTTCGGGCCAGGTACTGTGAGTAAAAGATAGTTCCGGTCACAATACCAATGGCCAGCAGCGAGAGAAGCGTTTTCCAGTTAAAAAGACCGCGAAGCATAATCGAATTTAAGGGAGAATCATGGGCATGCCGTATTTTTGAATAACTATTTTAGTTACTCGATGCCGCAACCCACCGTAGCGATTGTGATCTTGAATTGGAATGGAAGTTCGCTGCTGCAAACTTTCTTACCCTCGGTGCTGTCCACTACATATCAGCCGCTCAAAGTGGTAGTGATCGATAATGGATCCACCGATAATTCAATCGCTTTTTTAAAGTCTGCCTATCCACAGATACAACTTATTTGCTTGTCGCAAAACGAAGGATTCGCACAAGGTTACAACCTGGGGCTTCAACAAGTCGAGGCCGATTATTTGGTACTGCTCAATTCCGATGTAAAGGTCAGCCCCTCTTTTATCACCCCCATGGTGTCGCTGCTAGAACAAGATGCAACGATCGCGGCTTGCCAGCCAAAAATTCTCAGCTACGACAAACAAGATGAATTTGAATACGCGGGAGCTTGCGGCGGCTGGATCGACCGGCTGGGCTACCCTTTTGCCAGAGGGCGCGTCTTTGATCACCTCGAAAAAGACAACGGCCAATATGACCAATCCGTTCCCATCTTTTGGGCCAGTGGGGCAGCTATGTTCATTCGGTCAGCGGTGTTTAAAAAACTGGGCGGCTTTGATCCTTATTTTTTCGCACATCAAGAAGAGATCGATCTATGCTGGCGCATTCAACTGGCCGGTTACCAAATCCACGCTTGCCCCCAAGCGGTGGTCTGGCATAAGGGTGGCGCTACGCTTCCAACCGGCAATGCTCAAAAGACCTTTTTAAATTACCGGAACAACCATATCATGCTCCTTAAAAATCTTCCGCTACTCTCTATTTGCTGGATCTGGCCCCTTCGGCTGCTACTAGATGGCATCGCTGCCTGGCGAGCGCTATTCTCAGGAGATCCCGGCTATTGGTTAGCTGTGGCCCGGGCTCATTTTGCGGTCTATGGCTGGCTACTTGGGGGGCAACAAAAAAGTCTATTTCCCCAACAGCGAAAAGGTGTTTTACAAGGCGTATACCGGGGCTCCATCCTCAAGGACTTTTTTATAGCCAGAAAAAAAACGTTCGCCCGCATTGTAACAGATCGACTTTAAGAATTTACAATTGATTCCTTACTTTTGCCATCTAAATAAGACCCATGAGCGCCCAACAGGAATATCAGCAAGAATTAGAAAAAATCCAGCAGTCAGATTTTACTCATAGCTGGACATCTTCCTCTGGTTTTTTATTTTATCTGCAAGTAGGCTGCCTCGTAGCTTTTTTATTTGGCGCCTGCAGCATGTTGTATACAAAGCGTTACAAAAAGATTACCGCTCCGGTGCAAGAGAGCAGCCTCTATACCCCCAAGTATAAATAAGGGCAGTAAAATTTTTTTTGAACGTCGGCAGACCTTATTTTTGCTCCCCCATTCAGCGATCCTGAAACGGGTCCAGTTCTTTACTCGCGGAAGTAGCTCATTTGGTAGAGCACGACCTTGCCAAGGTCGGGGTGGCCGGTTCGAGCCCGGTCTTCCGCTCCAAATATCCTCTCTTGACAAAGAGGGGATTTTTTTTGTCGCCCAATGGCCCTGGTGGTGAAATTGGTAGACACGCAGGACTTAA
>DNMB01000050.1:3249-6689 GCA_003489485.1 Chitinophagaceae bacterium
AAAATCCTGTGGCCAGCAATGGCCGTATCGGTTCAACTCCGATCCGGGGCACCAACCCTCCCAGCAACGGGAGGGTTTTTTTATTCGTGGCTTCCCCTCGTACATTTGAAAAAAATTGGGTGTATGTCTTCCGAAATAAAATGTCCAAAATGCGGCAACGCTTTTGCCCCTGGTGATGCGATCCGAGAAGAGGTAGAAAAAGAGACGAGAGCGAAAGTGGCCGAGTGGCAGAAAAAAAAGACCGAAGAGTTTCAGGTCAAATTAGAAGAAGAGAAAAAGCAACTCCGCGAAAGTCTCGTAGCGGCGGCCAAGCAATCGGCAGCCCAAGAATACGAACAACAACTCAAAGTATTGGAACAGGCCAATACAGAGAACGAACAAAAACTAAAAGAGGCCCGACAACAGCAACTAGATTATTTACAAAAAGAACGGGCCCTTAAAAACAAAGAGCAAGAACTCGAGATCACCTTACAAAAGAAACTACAAGAAGAAAGAGACGCCCTAGCTGTCGAGATCAGAAAAATAGAAGAACAAAAAATGGCCGGCAAAGAGGTCGAATTCCAACTCAAACTAAAGGAGATGGAAGAGAAACTCGATACCCAGCGAAAACTGGCCGAAGAAATGAAGCGCAAGGCCGAGCAAGGCAGCATGCAAACCCAAGGAGAAGTACAAGAGCTGCTCCTCGAAGAGCAACTCAAAAGCGCTTTCCCCTTCGATCTCATCGAAGAGGTGGGTAAGGGAGTGCGAGGCGCCGACTGCATCTTGACCGTGCGCGACAAATTAGGACAACCCTGCGGCAAGATCATCTTTGAAAGCAAACGAACCGCTAATTTTTCGAATGATTGGATCGAGAAGTTAAAGACCGACCAACGCAGTCTGGGAGCGGACATAGCTGTACTGGTCACCCAAGTATTTCCAAAAGACATGGATCGCTTTGGGGAGCGCGAGGGTATTTGGATCTGTAATTTCAGCGAGGTAAAGGCCATCGTGCACCTGCTTCGCGATGCGTTGATCAGAATCAGTTTTGCGCAACGAAACCAAGAGAACAAGGGCGATAAGATGCAGCTGCTTTATAATTACCTGATCAGTCGAGAATTCGCTGACCAGTGGCAAGCGATCCGAGAGGGCTTTATGATCATGAAGCTATCGATTCAAAAAGAAAGAGATGCCATGGAAAAACTCTGGAAATCCAGAGAGAAGCAATTAGAAAAAGTATTGCTTAATGCAGCACATATCAGGGGTTCGATCGAGGGCATCTCAGGCACAGACGTTAACCTGAATTTACTAGAAGAAGCGGCCGATAGCGGAGACGACGATTAACCCAAGGGCTGCACCCAGGTCAGCTCCATCCCTTGTATGGCTGTATAGTGCAGCAAAAGGGACTGCTCCGTGGGGGTAAATGCTATGCGAAGCGTTTGTGCGGCCAGATCGATCTGTTCCAGCCGAATGTGCTCACGAAAATCTACGCCCGACTCACCATACCACTTGTACACCGACTCTTTGGCCGACCAACAACGGGTAAGCCAGCGAGCGGCCTCCTGCCCTTCTTGTAACTGAGACAGCCCACCCTGTTTTAGCAACAGTTCCTGGTCGGCATCACTTAAAAATTTATGTCTGATCCTAAAGATTCGGTCACCGGGCTGTTCCAGATCTATCCCCACCGGACCGGCCATCGACACAATGGCGGCAGCAAAGTCGGCGCAATGAGAGAGCGAAAAATCGAATCCCCCGTCTGCCGTAAGCGGCTTGCCGGCATCATTTACCACCAGGGAGCCCAGCTCAACATCCGGACGCAAGCAGGTTAACAGATGCCGTGCGGCCAAATGGCGAGCCTTTACTTGTGGGTGAGGAATATCCTTACCAGACAGTACCTGTTGCTCAAAAAAAGAGAGGGGTTCGCAGATATGCCATACGGCTATCTGCAACTGAGGGCTGGGCGTTTGTTGAAAAATTATCGGCATGTTCGAAAGAATCCTAGTTATTTTGCCGGTACTTAACCGAAGATACTACTATGATCCTCTCCGATAGCAGAATTCTGGAAGAAATAGAAAAAGGCACTATCAAGATAACCCCCTACCGTCCCGAATGCCTGGGCAGTAATTCTTATGATGTGCACTTAGGAAAAACGCTTGCTACCTACAAGGAGCACATGATCGATGCCAAAAAGCACAACCAGATCGAATACTTCGAGATCCCGGACGATGGGATTGTACTCTATCCCCATATATTCTACCTGGGCGTAACGGAAGAATACACCGAAACGCATGCACACGTACCCTTTCTGGAAGGCAAATCCTCAACAGGGCGCCTGGGTATCGATATTCATGCCACGGCCGGAAAGGGCGACGTAGGATTTTGTGGCAACTGGACGCTCGAGATCTCCGTAAAGCAACCGGTAAAGGTTTACAAGGGAATGCCCATTGGGCAGTTGATCTATTTTCCGGTCGAGGGACCTATTAGAGTTTCGTATGCCCAAAAGCAAAACTCAAAGTATGCCAACCAGCCCGATCGTCCGGTAGAAAGTATGATGTGGAAGAATAAATTCTGATCGCTACTTACAACGCCTTCATGCCTTGCTTGCGCGTTAAGGCGATCACCCATCCTACCACCTGGTTATAACTGCGAGTTCCTTGCGGTTGATCATTGGCTTGCAAAAAATAATCGTACCCCTTCATGATAATGCGCTCCAGTGGGGTCTGATAGGCTCTATAGAAGTTGCGAATGATTTTCAGATCTGCTTTGATGGACGGGGGAATGGCCTTGTACACCGCTAGCGCGCGAACACTATCTAAGCGAAACAACTCTGACTGGGCATAGCGAAAGAGCTCCAAGTAAACAGAGTACCTGAACAAGGGATCGGGGTGATCCTTGCCGGCCAGATAACCCACAAAATTAGCTTCGCTCTCTTTGGCATAACCGGCTTGATGAGCCAGTTCATGCAACGTAACAAAGGGCTGCAGCATGGGTGGGATGGTGGTATTGACCTGTGCCTCTCCGCTAAAGGGATTGTAATAACCCTGAAAGCCCAGATAATTACCCAGATAACTATACAAAGAGGGCTTTACGGAAGAGATGGCATGGGGCGAAAATGAGTAGGGATGCCCAGGGGTGCGATAAACGAGTATCGATTGAGTAAAAAGAGAACGCTTTTTAAGGCGACCCCATTTATCTTGTTGGGGCAATAGCGAGCGATTGTCCGAGGCCTTCGCGAGTAGCGCTACGGCAAGACGATCGACCTCCTCTACGGTGGCGCTATCGGGTCTGATCTGCAACTGGTATCCAATGCCGGCGCGACTGTAATTCAATCCCCATAGCAGATTAAAAAAGACATAGACGAACAAAAAGAAAAAAATGGCTTGCTGCGCCCCGGCAACGATATATGCCCGGTTTACTTTTCGCCGGTACAGATCACGTATCAGGCTGGCGGTTTTAAAAATGAT
>DNMB01000064.1:0-293 GCA_003489485.1 Chitinophagaceae bacterium
CGCCCTATGAGTGGATAGGGAATATAATCGACGTTCTGGTAAGAGAAGCGATACGAAAACTCGGGGAACCGAACGCGCGTGGAGCCATTTGAGAAATAAGCGGGATTCATCCGCGCGATAGTGTCTAAAATTTGTTCGGAAAAATAAGTAAGCCCGATCTGGTGACGAGAGAATAATTTTTTACGATAGGTTAGCTCTGCACTTGCATTAGAAAATTGTCTGGCATACAAGTTGTCGCTTCGCCAGAACATTTGCTTGTCGTCGATGGTATTGTAGTTGATCTCTCGGGCTTT
>DNMB01000064.1:675-9306 GCA_003489485.1 Chitinophagaceae bacterium
GGACGCTCGTAGCTGATCGAGGCTTGCTGCGTATAGCCGGTAAATAACCAGACCCGTATTTTGTCGTTGTGGCCAGATACATTATTGTACAATAATTTGGTGCCATAGTTCACACGTCGCAAACTGGCCCGCTGGTCGATCAACCATTGATTGAAATTGCGATCGATGAGCTTGAAATAGGGAAATGGAAAAATATACCAACGCTCTACCACTTGTACCACCACCTCCACGCAATTGCCATCAAAACGACCGGCAGTGACCGTTACCGAATGAAATAGGGTGGTATTCATCAGTTGCTGCTGTGCCGTCTCGAAGAGAGAGGCCAGTTCCTGCAAACCATACGACTGCCCGGGAACAAAAGGGATCTCGCGGGCAATGATAGAAGGCTTGGTCTTTTTATTACCGTTGATGGTAATGGAGGCTACCAGTAACTTGGCTCCGGCGGGAACCATGACCATCTCTACCCCTTGCGAAAGAGGAAGATCGGGGCGAACGGAATCGCGCAGCATGGGCAACAGGGCCTGCTCCACGGCGGGCAAATCTTGTTGAGCTTTACTGGGCAAGACAGCGCACAACCATAGTGAAAGCAAGAGTAAACGGGGTATGGCAGTTATCACAGCAAGCGCAAAGTTCAGCATTCCTGCGTAAGATCGGGTATTTGAGCAAGGAATAACCGATCAGATTTTTAAGTAATGCATCAGATGATCGTAATTGCTGCGTAGTTGGTTGGTATACTGCTCTTCTCCGGCGTAGAAACGAACGGTGTAATCGTAGCGCTGAAACGTAGCTACGATATCGGAGATCTCGGGCTTGTTGATACGAAGGGTTATTTGCATTACGCCGGTCTGCAGATCGTTAACGGTATTGAGTTGCGTGATCTGGGCATCGTTGGTCTCTACCAGCTTACTGATCTCGCTAAATGAATATTGATTGGATTCTTTTTCGAGTACCAGCAATCCGCCACCTTCTTGCAACCCCAGAAATCGCGCAAGCTCTTGCAATAGCGAAGAAAGTGTCAGCAGGGCCACCAAGTCCTTTTCTTCTCCCAATACGGGAACGACCTCTATCTGTTGTTCGGTGGCCAGGGTCAGCGCCTGTAAAAAATGATGCTCGCCAGTTATGGCCGGTGCAGCTAGTAAAGGAAGAATCGATTGCAATGTGTCAACGGATGCATGTTCAAGCAAATCTTCTTCTGCGACCAGTCCCATGTAAATACCAGCCTCCACTACGGGCAAGTGCCCGCAATGATGATCTTGCATCATCTGAAGTGCCTCGGCGACCGTATCGCTCGATTGCAACCAGGGAAGTGACGAAGAAGGGATATCTCGTACCAGCATTTGAATCGTTATAAACGTTGGTGCGAATCGCAAAATTGCCCGCACCCCGCATCAATAACCCACTAACTCGTTTTTAGTTTGGTCAGAAAGCCCTGTAAGATCTTATTGAACTCGTCGGGCACCTCCATCATTGGCGCATGCCCGCACTTATCGATAAAATGCAGTTCGCTGTTTGGAATAAGCTTGTTGAACTCCTGGCCCACAAAAGGAGGTGTGATAGTGTCATTGTTGCCCCAGACCAACAAGGTCGGCACTTGTATTTTATTAAGCTCATCACCCAGATTGTTACGAATAGCGCTTTTGGCCAGCGCGATGATCTTGATGACCTTTAACCGGTTATTGGTAATGCTATAGACCTCGTCTACCAATTCTTTGGTCGCCACATTGGGATCGTAAAAAGTAAGTGCGGTCTTGCTTTTGATGTACTCGTAATCGCCTCGACGAGGATAGCTGTCTCCCATTCCATTCTCAAAGAGTCCGGAGCTACCCGTTAAGATCAACGAGCGAATTCGCTCGGGATGTTTTAAGGTATACACGAGCGCAACATGCCCGCCCAATGAGTTGCCGAGTAGATGCACCCCGTTCAGGTCCAACGCCTCGAGAAAACGATGCACGTATTTTGAAAGTCCTCCCACCGATGTATGGAGAATGTCCATGTCGAGCAAAGGAAGTAGTGGAACAATGACCCGATTATGAAAACGAAAATGTTCAATGAGACCGGAAAAGTTGCTCATGGCACCGAACAATCCATGTAACAACACAAGCGGTTCTCCGGTACCCTCCTCTACAAAACGGAACTTGTCTTTTTGTTTGATCTCATAATTCATAGGCTGGGTGGACGGGTGAATCCGTTGCTAAAATAGTCGTTTTGACCCAATCGGCGTCTGATAAGCAGAGATATTACCCTAAGTTAAAACAGAAGAGGTCAATGACTCGAAAGGTTCGCATTGAGTTCGGCAAAGAATTGTTGCAGGGCCGAGAACATATCTTTAAACAAGGGGAATAATGTTGCCATTCCTTCAATGACCCAAGGTCCCAGTTTTTGCAAGAAAGCAAAAGTGACCGACTCTGCTGTCGTGGTCTTGCTGAGAATGCCCATTGAGAAAAGGTAGAACAACACCACACTGTATACTAACGTGTAGAGTGCCACATAGAGCAGGACGCCACCGAGTTTATTGGCCCAGCCCAACGTAACGATCTTGACCGCCTCCTCAATGGCATTGGCGGCCAACCGGATCAATAGAACGACAGCTATAAAAACGACCAGAAAAGAAAGTAACGGGATCCACCCACCTGCTATATCAGTGTATTGTCGCATGGCATCGGCAGCCACCACCGATAATTTAACGGCCGCTGCCAACCCCACTACCACGGCCACAAAAGAAAAAACTCCCACGATCAGCCCCCGCTTGTACCCTTTTACGCCGGCCAATAACAGTAATGCTATCAGTATAAGATCAATTACCATAAGATAGAAGAACGCTTGTTACGATGAGGCCAGCAACTCTTTTACGATGGCGGCTATGGTTTTTCCGTCGGCCTTGCCGGCCAGCTCTTTGTTGGCCGCACCCATGACCTTGCCCATATCGGCTGCGGTAGTGGCACCGACCTTGGAAATGATACCGGCCAACGCACTGCGCAAGGCGACTTCGTCCATTTGTTGGGGAAGAAACTTTTCGATCACAGCGATCTCTTCGATCTCTTTTTGCGCCAGCTCAGGACGGGATTGCTGCTGAAAGATCTCGAGAGAATCTTTTCGCTGCTTGACCATTTTCTGCAGTAGTTTGATCTCGGCCTCTTCGCTCAGTTCGCCCGTAGCACCCTCTGCGGTCTTTGCCAGTAGTATGGCGGCCTTGATGGCGCGAAGGCTTCGCAGGGCCGCTTCGTCTTTTGCTAACATGGCCGCCTTTAGATCGACCATGATCTTTTGCTCGAGTGCCATAGTGTTATTGTGCTTTATTTTCTTGTAATTGCTTTTCGCGAAAACGAGTATAGAAGTTGCGGGCAAACTGCTTCATCTCGTCGACCTGGTCGTTATACTGTGTGGCGCGGCCGTAGGTATCGGCCATGGTCATCAGGGTTTGATAAAAAAAATCGGCCATCTCATCGACCATCATATCTTGGGTCCATAGATCGATGCGCAAGGCGGCTTTTTCGGCCGCGTCCCAAAATGAGATCATCATGGCCTTGGCCGCTTGTTTTTTATCGGCACCCGTGTCGGTGGCACTCCAATGAATGGATGCAGGAATTTTTTTCTCGTCGGTCTGAACGTCAATGGTAATGGTAGATATAGACATGTGCTAAATTGAATGATGCAAAGATAGGTAAGGCGTGTTAAGCTCTCGGTTCGTTCTACCCCTCTGCCAATTGGCGGAGCGTTTCCCGAAGCTTTACAGTCGTAGCAGAAAAGTCAAAACCACTTAGCAATTGTTGTCCGTTTCGGATCAGTTGCAATCGGAGGGTCTCATCCTTATAAACCTGCATCATAACGGCCGCTATCGCTTCTTTTGTCTCTGATTCGGCATACAGTAACGACTCTCCGGCTATTGCAGAGAGTCCCTGGTCTTGCACAGTGAGAAGAGGTACACCGGCACGCCATGCGAGTACGGTCGTCATCAGGGCCGATCCGGGAGATGCTACCGACAAGAGCGCATAAGCCGCCCCGGTCAACTGCGCCATTTGCGTTGGGCTGATCTGTTCGGTGATCACCAAAGAACTTTTGTATTTGTATTGCTCTATTTTTTTTGCCAGCTTGGGATAATGCTGCGCAAGTGAAAAAGGGAGTACCAGTCGCAACCCGCTTTGCTGTCGATTTTTAAAGAGCGAAAAGGCCTGTAGCATAGTGGTCAGCTGCGACTCCGATGGTAACGGACCGGCCAGCATAAAAAACTCCCTTCCAAAAGACCATTGCTCTTTGATGTGTAGCTTTTCTTCGCCCGACAGCAGCGCGTATCCCGAAAAGGGAATGGGAGTAAAAGAAACCTCTTGCCCGGCAAAGGCCAGGGCCGCCAACGAAGTAACCCGCGCCTGTGGCCAGCGGCCAAAAACAGCCTGGTCGGAGCGGGTGTTGACCAGCAAATCGGGTTTAAAAGAAGCTAACTTCAGATACAAGCGTACATCGGCCCAAAAGGGAAAAAGAGGAAAGCGACGGGGAAGTTTTACCGCGGCAAGCCGCTCATGAAAGGGTTCTTGCAGATCGCTATCAGATAGTACAAGATAGCGATCCTCAGGGTATTGCACCGCTAACTGCCTGACCCAAGAAAGGGCAATGGCAGCCACACCGTCGGTAGCAGAATGGGGTATGTAAAAAGCCACGCGCATCAACGGCAAAGGTAGGGTCCATCGAAGCCAGTTGTCCACTCATACGGTCTTTCTTACCTTTGTAAGCTATGGAAGCACAGAAAATGGAGTACAACACCACCCGTAATCATCTTATCATGCGGGAATATGGTCGTCATGTGCAACGAATGATCGAACACGTACAGCAGATCGAAGACCCCGAAAGACGTCAGCGTAACGCCCAGTCCGTGATCGAACTGATGGGTTTTTTAAACCCTCATCTTAAAAATATCGAGGACTTCAGACACAAGCTTTGGGACCATTTATTTTTGATCGCCGACTTTAAGCTTGATGTTGAATCACCCTATCCGATCCCCACTCGCGAAACGCTCAAGGCCAAACCCAAACCACTTTCTTACCCGAAGCGTTATCCCCGTTACTCGCATCTTGGAAAGAATCTTGAGCTCATTATCAACAAGGCACTCGAAGAAGAACAAGCCGATAAGAAGCTGGGCTTTGCCAATGCCATTGCTTATTACATGAAGCTGGCATATAACAACTGGCACAAGGAACTCGTCTACGACGATGCGATCCAAAGCGAGCTCAACACCATCACCGACGGTCAACTTACCTTTACCAATACACCTTACATCAAAGCCTATCGCCCGCAACAAGAAGGACGAGACATGGGCAGAGGAGGATATGGTAAAGGCAGAGGTAAGTATCGCCCCGGAAATGGCCGAAGAGACAATCGGCCGGGTGGCAACTTCAAGAAAAAACGTTATTGATCTTCGCCGCCAGAAGGTCTTTCTATGTCGCCATTGCAACATAAGCTTATCATCATTGCCGCTCCCTCCGGTGCCGGCAAGACATCGATCGTAAAGCACTTACTGTCTACCCTGCCGAACCAGCTCGGATTTTCCGTTTCGTGCGCTACAAGAGCGCCAAGAGCCGGTGAAACACATGGTTCCGATTATTATTTTATTACCCCCCAGGAATTTACCTGCCGAGTGGAAGCCGGAGAGTTCGCGGAATGGGAAATGGTCTACGAAGGAAAATTCTACGGCACACTGCATAGCGAACTGCAACGCATCTGGGATCAACGACAAGCACCCTTGCTTGACATAGATGTAAAAGGAGGATTGCGGATAAAAGAGCAATACCCGCAGAGCCTATCGCTGTTCATCGAACCTCCTTCACTTGAAGTGTTACGTGAGCGGCTCGTCGCCCGCGGCACAGAGACGCCAGACTCGCTGCAAATGCGACTCAACAAGGCCAGTGAAGAATGCAGTTATCGAAACCAATTCGATCATATCATCGTCAATGATCAACTCGAAAAAGCCTGCAAAGAGGCCGTTAGCTTAGTGAAAGACTATCTGACCAGATAAGTATATGATGGGAGAATCGCTCATATGGTTTTTTTTGACCTTACTATTAATGGGGCTTTTTTCCGGTATCGAAATGGCCTTCTACAGTGCCAACCGATTAGGACTTGAACTGCGCAAAAAAGAACAACAAAGGGCTTTTCATTTAGTTAGTCACTATTACGATAAACCCGATCGATTTTTGGCGAGCACTTTACTGGGATTTACCTTTTTTCTGGTCTTGCTTGGCTTGCAAATTAGCGGGGTCGCTCAACTGATCTGGTATCGTTTTCACATGGGTTCAGATCTGGGCAGAGTGCTACTCGAGATGATCGTGGTCACGCTGATCGTGCTTTGCTTTGCAGAGTTTTTTCCGCGAGCCATCTTCAGGGCCCATGCCAATCGGCTGTTACTGACCACGGCCCCATTGTTTCAGATTTTTTTCAAGATCCTGCAGCCGATCGCAGTGGTCATGATGAATTTCGCAGAGTGGGTGCTGGTCTATGTCTTTAGCATACGAGTAGACCCACACAAAGAAACATTGACAAGATCGGACCTTACATTCTTGTTCACACCGGCTGCTAAAGATGAGCGAGAAGAGCGCAATGCACAATTGATAGAGAACGCACAGGAACTTCCCCGCGTACGCATCAGACAATGTCTGGTACCGCGCAAGGAGATCATTGGCATTGAGCAAGGGGCTCCCATCGAAAAACTAAAACAACAGTTCATCGATACCAAACTCAGTCGGCTGGTCGTATATAAGAACAATATCGATCATATCATCGGCTATGTGCATCAACTTGACCTGTTCGCATCGCCCGCTACCATCAGCGAGATCATGTACCCGATACCCGCCGTTCCCGAAAGCATGAGTGCAGCCGACCTGATCAGTAAGTTTACCCGCGAACGAAAAAGCATTGCCTGGGTAGTGGATGAGTTCGGCGGTACAGCCGGCATCATTACCATGGAAGATGTACTGGAGGAACTCTTTGGAGAGATACAAGACGAGTACGATACCGAAGAGTTGCTGGAGAAAAAAATAAGTGAAGACGAATATATTTTCTCGGGTCGCATTGAACTGGACTATCTTGATGATAAATATGGACTGGATCTGCGACAAGAAGAGGCCGAGACCTTATCGGGCTACATTATCAATTACCACGAAAAGATCCCCCGACAAAAAGAGCGCATCATCATTGGTGGCTATGAGTTCGAGGTTCTACAGGTTACCGATACCCGCATTGAGACCGTCAAGGTAAAAAGACTTCGCTGACCGGTCTGTGCAATAAAACGGTACTCGTATATTTGTTGCCTGTTTACTCCATGTCTTTACTCAGCTTTTTCAACAGAAGAGATACCAGCCAGGCCGGCGAGATGACCTTTATCGATCATCTCGAAGAACTCCGTTGGCATATTATCCGATCGGTGATCGCGGTATTGGTTTGCGCTATTTTTATCTTTTTCAATTCGAATTTCGTGGTAAGTGAACTGATATTCGGCCCCACTCGTCCCGACTTTGTCTCCGCAAAATGGCTGTGCGGCCTCGGCCGGCAGATCGGTATCGGAGACGCCCTTTGCTTTCAGCAAGTAGAGGCAAAGTTTTTGGAAACGACCATGACCGGCCAGTTCGTGGCTTCCTTTACGCTGGCGTTCATGGGCGGTTTCATTATCGCCTTCCCCTATATTTTTTGGGAGTTCTGGCGATTCGTTAAACCGGCCTTGTCGGCACAAGAGCTCAAAGAGACTAGAGGCGTTATCTTTTGGGTATCACTTCTCTTCTTTACAGGAGTGCTCTTTGGCTATTACATATTGACGCCCTTTATGGTCAATTTCTATTTCAACTACAAACTCAGCGAACAGATCCAGATCATGCCCAGCTTCTCTGATTACCTCGAGAACCTGATCTATACGACTGCAGGCATCGGCTTGCTTTTTCAAATGCCTCTGTTGATGAGCTTGCTGGCCCGCATCGGAATTGTCTCTGCTCGGTTTTTGCGACAGTATCGCCGACATGCCTTTGTGATCATACTGATCGCAGCGGCCATTATTACACCCTCTACCGATCCCTTTAGCTTAACTATCGTTACCATACCGCTCTACCTGCTATTCGAAGCCAGTATTATCATTACCGCGCGTATCGATAAACGACGTGCCAAGCAAGAGCAGCAGTGGAGTTAATAAAGCCCCCTTTATGTCTACTCAATTTAACAAGAGTTTGCCCGTAGCCATCGGATGCGATCATGCAGGTTTTCAGTACAAAGAAAAGATCGTTGCACTGCTTCGCGATCAAGGATGGAAAGTAGAAGACCATGGTGCCTTTAGTACCGACTCGGTGGATTATCCCGATATGGCGCATCCCGTTGCCAAAGCAGTTGCCAATGAGCAGGCGGCCTTTGGTATCCTGATCTGTGGCAGCGGTAACGGCGTGGCCATTACCGCCAACAAAGAGGCCCGCGTTAGAGCAGCCTTGTGCTGGGAGCAAGAACTGGCCAAACTGGCTCGTGCACATAACAATGCCAATGTTCTATGCTTGCCGGCACGTTTTGTGTCGGAAGAGCTGGCCGAAAAGATGGTATTGGATTTCATAGCAACCCCCTTTGAGGGCGGCCGGCACCAAAACCGGGTCAATAAAATTGCCGGCTGCTAAC
>DNMB01000064.1:9693-10404 GCA_003489485.1 Chitinophagaceae bacterium
TTCATCGTAATGCTGCTCGGCCCGATTGCGCTCTTTGCGCAAAAGAAAGACAAGGCTGCTCTTCAGGCCGCCGCGACCATCAATGCAGAAGATATGAAACGACATCTTTATATTCTGGCCGGCCCCGAGATGGAGGGACGAGACACTCCATCACCCGGTTTGGAAAAAGCCGCCAACTATATAGAAAATCATTTTCGTCAACTGGGTCTGCTAGCTGGCAACAACGGAAGCTATCGCCAATACTACCCGCTTTTCAAAGATTCCATGACAGCGGCCTCGCTCGAGATCAATGGTGTATCTTTTGTACTGAACCAAGACTTTCAGCCTTTACCAGGCAACTATAGCGCCTCCATGCGATTCTCCGAGATCGTCTTTGCAGGCTTTGGTATCAGTGATGGAGAACTTCGCAATGATTACAAGGACCTGCCCGTTACCGGAAAACTGGTACTGATCATGGATGGAATGCCCGAAGGATATAAGCCCAGTGTGAGCGGATTTGCCTCGCCCGCCTCGCTGAATGGCAAACTGAATACTGCACTGAGCAAAGGCGCCGCTGGTGTATTGATCGTTCATAGCAATTTTCCACGCCGGGCATCAGCCGTTACCAGCAATTGGAGTTTGAGCGGATTTAGAGCAACACAATCATTGTTTGGCTTCTATGTCTCTCCCAAAGTGGCCGGTATGCTGCTTGGCACCACCCCTGAATCACTC
>DNMB01000002.1 GCA_003489485.1 Chitinophagaceae bacterium
CTGCTTTAGGAACGCCCCGCAATTGGACTGCGGGGCTAGGTATGGCCTCCGGTGAGTGGATCAAGATTCTGCATGACGATGACTGGCTTACCCATTCGGATTCATTGGCTGAATTTGCTCGTGCTATTCGGCCCGATGTAGATCTGATCTTTGGAGGGTATGAGGCGGTGTTCGAACAGACCGGTAAAAGGGAGGACCGTACCATCTCTGTTCGCCGGTTCAATCAGGTGGCCCGGCATCCGCACCGCTTATTCATCTCCAATCTTTTGGGCCCACCCAGTGTCTTGCTGTACCGCCGCTCCGTAAATGAGACTTTCGATCCGGCCCTGAAATGGATCGTAGATTGGGAGGGGTACATTCGTATGTTGCAAACTCATCGTGCTGCTTATATTGATCGAGTTGTGGTGAGCATGAGTTATAATTCCACGCAGGTAACCCAGGCATGTTTCGGTAATCCAGCGGTTGAGATCCCCGAAGCCTTGGTCTATTACCATCGCCATGGCGATCAAACTCGTTCCACCTGGATGATGTATGACGTATGGTGGCGTTTGATCCGCAATCTTTCTATTCGTTCTGCAGGCGAAGTCGATAGATTTGCAAACGGTGCGAAGGTTCCCTTTTTTTTGTATCGAATTATTGCTCACCAGCGTTGGTTGCCCCTTCGGTGGTGGAAGATAGGCCTGCTTTCCAAGATCGGCATGTTCCTGTCCTATAAATTGAATCGCTAATGGTATCTGTCATTATCGTCAACTACAATACTTTTCAACTGACCTCTGCCTGTCTGCAAAGCGTGTATGATCATACCAAGGGCGTTGCATTCGAAGTGATCTTGGTAGACAATGCTTCTTCCGAATGCGATCCCGCTGATTTTTTAACCTCATTTCCTTCCATTCAGCTGGTCAGTAGTAAAAAAAACCTGGGCTTTGCCGGCGGTAATAACCTTGGCATAAAAGCCGCGACAGGCACCCACTATTTATTGCTCAACAGCGATACGTTGCTTACAGAAGACAGTATTGCCAAGAGTTATCATTTTCTGGTCTCTAAAGAACGTGCAGGCGTGGTGGGTTGCCGGCAGATCTTTCCGGATGGAAAGATCCACTATGTGGCCCGCCGGTTCAGAAGCATTGGTTGGGAATTACTCGACCTGTTTCGTTTTATTATTTACATGATGCCATACGAAAAACGGTCTCAGTTGATGCTGGGGCAGTTTTTCAATAACGAAAAGACCTGTGAGGCCGATTGGGTCAATGGTGCTTTTTTCATGATGCCGGCAGCGGTGGTTCGCGAATTGCCGAATCAAAAATTGGATGACCGCTTCTTTATGTATGGGGAGGATGTGCTGTGGTGTGAGCAGATCAAGCAATTGGGTTATCGGATCTTCTTTTATGCCGATACTACCATCATTCATATCTCAGGTGCCAGCACTGCTCTTAAAAAACAGTTACAGTTGCGTAAGGTCATGATTCGTCACGAGCTGGCTATCATGGCCAGACGAAAGGGCAAGGGCCTTTACTATCTAATTTTTGCAATGCTCTATGTGGGTAAGGAATACCTTCGTTATCTGATAAAGTGGTGCGTATTTTATAGCACAGGAAAGTTAATCAAATAACTTTTCGACCAGTCTTTCTATGATCTTATCCCAATTGTAATAGGAATAAAAGGCATCAGGTGTTTGTAACGGCTCGGTACGTTGGCGATCGCGGAGAGTTGCTACGGCATCAGCAAATTGTGACCAGTCGTGGTCTTGCACAAGGGTAAGTTGTGGGCCAGCCAGTTCAAGTGAAAGTCCGGTTGCGGCTGTCTTCATTGCTACAACAGGGGTGCCCAACGCTATTGATTCGATCATTTTGGTCTTGATGCCTCCTCCCTCCGTTACCGGATTCAAAAAGATATCAGCTCCCTTAAAGTAGCAATCAATATCTTCTACAAATCCTGCATAATGTACGTTTAGTTCCTTAAAGGCAGATAGCTCCTTATCACGCTTAGGTAGTCCCTTGCCGCATACGAGCAGGGCATAGAGGGAGTGTGATCTTTTTTGTAAACGGGGCATCAGCTCACTCAGTATGCGTCGTAATGCTTTATAGTTGGGAGCGTAGTCAAGTGCGCCGTTAAATAGTAAAATGGTGCATTCGTTCGACAGGTCATGTTTTTTCAAAAGTACTTCTCTGCAAGCTGACTTGTCGCTTGGAAAAGCTTCGACGCTAGCGCCGTATGGTATATCAAGACATTTTGTAGGGGGGAGCTGCCATTTTTCTATGGCAAAGTGTTTGTCTTCCGAAGTAATAAAGCCGATTTTATCGGCATTAGTAAAGGCATTTCGTTCATAGCGCTCCAGTAGTGGCCACCAGATCTTACCCAGAGAGCGAAATCGCTGGTATTCTATGTTGTGGGTGTGAATAAGGGTCTTGATCCCTGTTCTCTCTTTGATGATCTTGGCAAGCCATCCATAGTAGGGGTGCTCCCAAATGATCCAGTCATAGTGGTTTCTTTCAATCAGGTCGATCAGTGTTGCCTTAAGCGTAAAATCAAAGTAGCGAAAGAAAGAATAAGCCAGCGCTGGCAATAGCCGGTAATGGGGAGAAGGTGTATAGCCCGGGTCTTGGGCTGTGCTCACAACGGTCAGCTTAACTTGTTTGCCTAGTGTTTCCAGAAACTGCGCAATAAATTTCTGTCCGCCTGAGCGGTACGGCAAAAATGTATAGGGAGCTACGACAAGTATCTTTTTGGTCACGGC
>DNMB01000113.1 GCA_003489485.1 Chitinophagaceae bacterium
AGGGCGGACTGCCTTATAAAATTTTTTCTACTGACCATATTGAACTCTTTTTTCGAGGGTGGCACCAACGTATCCCTGCTTACGGGATTGCACCGCCACATAATCGATCAGGGCCTTGCGGGCCAAATAGCCTGTACTGAGCTGAGCAATGGGCTTTAGCATCTCGGCATTGTCTCCTCCTGAGGCCACAAAGTCCGAATTGAGGATCCAATACTGCCCCTGAGGCTGCAAGGGTTTTTCTTTTATCATTACATCTGTAGCCTTGCGATCTTTGATCGTAAACCGAATACCGGCCACAGGCCAGCCGCCACGAGACGCGACCAGATCTAAGAAAGATTGTAGCTGCACACCACTGAGCGATTGCAACACCAGCACATTGTCGAACGGCATCAACTCAAATATTTTACCGAGCGTGAGCGGTCCTGCAGGCAATTGTTGCAACCGAATACCCCCATAATTAACGAAAGCAGCATCGATAGGCTTATCAAATTGTAATGAACCCATGGCCAGATAAGCATCGGCCATAAAATTGCCGAGCGTGCCTTCGGGTTGATCTTTTTCCAATGGCTCCCGAACGGTGCCGATGATGGTATTCATACTTTTATCGACACTGTCGCCATAGGGCTTTATTATATTGTAAAGTACCGAGTCGGTGGCCAGCTCGCGGGTAATGCGCTGGTTGCTATACTGTGCTTGTCGGGGAACAAACACACTGTTGCAAGCCGAAAGTAAACTCATCAGCAGGGTCAGCAACAAAGCGGGAAAAGAAAGCAGGCGCATCATAAAAACAGGTGGGGTAAGATATCGATTTTTAGTGGTTAAATCCGCATCTTTGTTTACGTTTTTCAGGATAAATACCTGACCACATGCAAAAAAAAATATCGCTTCGGCTATTGCCTGCAGAAGCAGCCGACCAACGTACGCTTACCGACCTGATCGCCGCAACCGCTGCTGTGCCCTCCGAACAGGTAAACGGCTATTATATTACCAAGCAGTCCATCGATGCCAGAGGCAAACAAGCCTGGGTCAATGTAACCGTAGAGGCCTTTATCAATGAGCCTTTTTGCGATCGACCGCGCCAACCTGTTTCTTTTGCTGCTGTATCGAAGACCGCACCACGTGTGGTGATCATCGGGGCCGGACCGGCCGGACTCTTTGCGGCACTTCGACTGATCGAATGCGGCATCAAGCCCATTGTGCTGGAAAGAGGAAAAGAGGTCAGGGCCCGACGGCGCGATCTGGCCCGTCTTAATAAAGAAGGCCTGGTCAACGAAGACAGCAACTATTGTTTTGGAGAAGGTGGGGCAGGCACCTATAGCGACGGAAAACTTTACACGCGCAGCAACAAACGCGGCGACATTGACCGCATCTTACAATTGTTCGTTCAGTTTGGGGCCGATGAGAATATTCTGTACCGATCTCATCCGCATATTGGCACCAACAAACTGCCCGGCATCATTACCGCCATGCGCGAGCAGATCATACAATGTGGCGGAGAGATAGTCTTCGAACAACGCGTGAGCGAGTTGATCATCGAAGATGATCGCCTGAAGGCCGTCAGAACGAACCGAGGCGATCAATTTGAGGGCGCAGCTTTTGTGCTGGCAACCGGACATTCGGCACGTGACATATTTTACCTGCTGCACCAACATAGTATTTTAATTGAGGCCAAACCCTTTGCGCTGGGTGTTCGGGTCGAACATCTGCAAGCATCGATCGACCAGACGCAATATCATTGTGAAAAAAGAAGCGAATGGTTGCCCCCTGCGGCGTACAGTTGGGTGCAACAGGTACAAGACAAAGGAGTGTTCTCTTTTTGTATGTGCCCCGGTGGCATCATCGCACCCGCTGCCACGGCACCGGGAGAAGTAGTGGTAAATGGATGGAGCCCTTCGAAAAGAAACAATCCCTATGCCAACAGTGGCATTGTGGTGGCGGTCGATCAAAAAGACTTGTATAAAGCCGATCCGAAAGACCCGCTGTCGCTATTGCGCTTTCAGCAACAAGTAGAACAAAAGGCCTTCTCGGCGGGAGGAGGGGCGCTGGTTGCCCCAGCCCTTCGACTGACCGATTTTTGCGAAAAAAGATTATCTGCTACCCTACCCGATTGCTCCTATTTGCCGGGGCTTCGCGCCGCCCCGTTGCAAGAAGTGTTACCGGACTTCGTTTACACAAGACTGCAGACGGCCTTTCGGGAACAGGGAAAAAAAATGAAAGGTTATTACACTAACGAAGCAATAGTAGTTGCCACCGAGTCGCGCACCTCCTCTCCCGTACGGATCCCAAGAGACCCTGCTACCCTTTGGCATCCACAGGTAAAAGAACTTTTTCCCTGCGGTGAAGGAGCGGGATACGCAGGAGGGATCGTAAGCGCTGCCATGGACGGGGAGCGCGTGGCCAATGCCATCGCAGCAGTTATTTCCGCCCGCATGTTGAAATAACCATTCCTGTAATTTAAAGGTCCGGCCAATCTTAAATACTTAATTTTATATCCTGAATCAAGCATATGCCTACCATTCTTTCGCTTCAGCACCTAAAAAAATATTTTGAATCGCAAAAAGCGGTCGATGACATCAGTCTCTCCATTGAGGAAGGACAGATCTTTGGTCTGTTGGGGCCCAACGGAGCTGGCAAGACCACGCTCATCAGAATGATCACCGGAATTTTCTATCCCGACCACGGCGAGATCTTTTTTCAGGGCAAGAAATTCGATCCCATTGCCGATGTGCGTTTTATCGGATACATGCCCGAAGAGAGAGGACTCTACAAAAAAATGAAGGTGGGCGAACAAGCGATGTACCTGGCCCAGCTAAAAGGACTTTCGCACCGTGAAGCAAAAGAAAAGATCGGTCTTTGGTTTGAACGGTTCGGCATGGAAAGCTGGTGGAACAAAAAGGTCGAAGACCTTTCGAAAGGCATGGGGCAAAAACTGCAATTCGTTACCACGGTATTGCACGATCCGCGCCTGATTATCTTGGATGAACCTTTTAGCGGACTAGATCCGGTAAACAGCAACCTCATCAAAGACGAGATATACCGACTTGCCGCTAGTGGTGCGACCATCATCTTTAGTACGCACCGCATGGAACAGGTAGAAGAGATCTGCGACCAGATCGCGCTGGTCAATCGAGGCAAAAAAATTCTCGATGGCACCGTAACAGATGTAAGATCGCAATACAAAGAGAATTTATTCTTGGTAGAGACCGCCGCCGCAGCCTCACTGCCAAGCGAGGCCCTTCCGTTTACGCTCGTTAACCAGAGCGGCAATAAACTATATCTTCAATTAGGCGAGGGGCAATCGCGCAACCAGGCGCTTCGCTTTTTATTGGACCAACAACTAGATATTGTCTCTTTCAAAGAGATGTTGCCTTCGCTCAACGATATTTTCATTAAACTGGTAGAGGGTACGCCGGTAAGCCGCTCCTTCGAAACGAAAAAAGATCAGCTATGAACAAGACCTGGATCATCATCAAAAGAGAATACCTCACGAGGGTTCAAAAGAAAACCTTTATCATAGCGACCCTCTTGCTACCCTTATTATACGTGGGTCTGATCTTCGGTATGGGCTTTATTGCAGAGAAGAGTCGCGAAACACTTTCGATCGCCGTAATCGACTCATCGGGCTATTTTAGCGCCCCCGTGTTGGAAAAACAAAATCAGCTGGACTCTAGCTCGGTACTAACCCTGGTCAGCGGAGTTCCTGCCGATTCAAAAGCAGAAACAAAATACGATGGATACCTGATCATTCCCGCACTCGACTGGACAAAAGGACTAGACAGTTTACCGCTCAATACTTTCAAATCGTATGGCAGTGCCACCACAGCTGCGGTAGAAGCCAAGATCAACCGCATTTGGAGCGAGGTGGTCAACGACAGCCTGCAGATCGATCTTGGCAAACAAATGATCCTCTCGCAAAGCCGCATCGGCATTAAGTCAAAGAATATCGTCGATGAAAAATCAGATAGTAGCAAAGCAGAGGGAATCGGTTACGCGGCCGGGCTGCTGATGTATTTTATCTTGCTGGTATACGGATCGCAGGTGATGATGGGAGTGATGGAAGAAAAGACCAATCGCATTGCGGAAGTGATCGTTTCTTCGGTGCGGCCCTTTCAGATGATGCTTGGAAAGATCATCGGGATCGGAGCGGTAGCCCTTACCCAATTTCTTTTGTGGATCGTATTTATTTTAGTGGCCTATAATATTGCGAAAGAGGGCGGTACCCAGATGGGCGCTGCAGAGATGGTGGGCAATATGCAACGACTCTTTACCGCAGTGAACGTGCCGCTCATTTTATTTTGTTTTGGGTTTTATTTTCTGGCGGGTTTCTTCTTTTATGCTTCTCTCTATGGGGCGGTGGGCAGTGCCGTCAACGAAGACATTCGCGAAGCGCAGTCTCTCAGCTTTCCCATTACGATGCTGGTCATCATCTCTATTGCGATGATGACGGCTGCCATTGCCAATCCCTCTAGCCCCATTGCGGTGTGGGGCAGCTTGATCCCTTTTTCTTCGCCCATCGTTATGATGGCAAGGATCCCCTATGGCGTACCCGGTACCGTACCTTGGTGGCAACTGATCGCATCGATGGCTATTTTGGTATTGAGCTTTTTGGTCATGGTGTGGGTCGCCGGAAAGATTTACCGCACCGGTATCTTGCTCTACGGAAAAAAGATCACCTGGACGGAGATGCTCAAATGGATCGTCAGAAAAAATTGATGGTGATCGCCCTTTTATGAGTCGGCGCTATGCTTGATCGCGAAGCGGATTAGAAAGTGCCTCTTGAAATTCGCGCCATGTATTGGCAACGATCGTTGCAGCGGGTAAGATCTCGCGAAGCAATGCGCTGACCTGACCGATCTCTAATTCACCTTGCGAAAGATCGCCTTCGAACATGCCCTTTTTGGCTCTTCCTCTGCCGAGCATTGCATGAAGTGCATCGGCATCGGCCCCGGCTCGCTCGGCTTCTTG
>DNMB01000200.1 GCA_003489485.1 Chitinophagaceae bacterium
TCGACATGAGCGAATACATGGAAAAGTTTACGGTCAGTCGTCTGATCGGAGCTCCTCCCGGCTATGTAGGATACGAAGAGGGCGGACAGCTTACCGAACGAGTGCGTCGCAAGCCCTATAGCGTAATTCTGCTCGATGAGATCGAGAAAGCGCATCCCGATATTTACAACATCTTGTTGCAAGTGCTCGACGATGGCCAGCTTACCGACGGGCTGGGTCGCAAGGTAGATTTCAAGAACACGCTCATCATCATGACCTCCAACATTGGGGTGCGTCAGCTGAAGGATTTTGGTACGGGCGTAGGATTTACCACAGCTTCCAAACTCGAGAACGAAGAGGAGGCTAACAAGGCGGTGATCGAGAAGGCACTTAAGAAGACCTTCTCACCCGAATTCTTGAATCGTATCGACGATGTGGTCATCTTTAATAGTCTTTCTCGCGATAACATCTTCCACATTATCGACATCTTGATGAAGGGTGTCATGAAGAGGCTGACCAATCTGGGCTTTAGTTTGGAGCTGACAGAAAAGGCAAAGAACTTTTTGGCCGACAAGGGCTACGATGTACAGTTCGGTGCCAGACCGCTGCACCGTGCCATTCAAAAATACCTCGAAGATCCACTGGCCGAAGAGATACTCAACATGCAGATCAAGGCGGGCGATGTGTTGATCGCCGATGCCGATGAGGAGAATGCCAAACTCTTCTTTACAATGCAGCAAGAGATCTCGGCGCCCAGCAAGGCCTGATCTTTTTATAATTAATTTCAAAAAGGAGCAACTTTACGCTGCTCCTTTTTTATTTTTGGGTCATGCCCTCTCATCCTATTATCATCACTCTCGATGGCTGGTCCAGTTGCGGAAAAAGTACTCTTGCCAAGGCGCTTGCCAAAGAGTTGGGCTATGTGTTTGTAGACAGCGGTGCCATGTACCGCGCGGTCACACTCTATTTTTTGCGTCGTGGTGTCGACCTTTCCAGCAGCGAGCAAGTTCAAAAGGCACTGGCTGAGATCGAGCTGGGTTTTGTATTTAATCCTGCTCGTGGTGCTAGCGACATAGTGCTTAATGGCGAAAATGTGGAGCCGTTGATCCGAGAGATGCAAGTGGCAGAGCAGGTCAGCAAAGTAGCAGCTCTTGCATCGGTCAGAAAGTTCGCCGTGCAGCAGCAGCAGCGCATGGGGGCCGCCAAGGGAATAGTAATGGATGGTCGCGATATCGGAACGGTCGTATTTCCTGGCGCAGAACTCAAGATCTTTATGACCGCAGACAAGGAAACTCGGGTTCAGCGTCGCTATCTGGAGCTTTCTGCCAAAGATCCTACGATATCTATCGAAGCGGTGCGCGAAAACCTGGAACGTCGCGATCACATGGATGCGACAAGAGAGGAAAGTCCGCTCAGACAAGCGCACGACGCAAAAGTGCTCGACAATACAAGCCTCACTCCCACAGAGCAATTACATATTGCGCTGGGTTGGGCCCGGGCCGCGATCGGGTAGGGCTATTGTGGCCACGTCGATCGGAGTAATTACTGCTTTCTTTTGATGTCGATCAGCTCCACTTCAAAAATCAACAAAGAACCACCGGGAATGGACATATAGTCAAATTCTCCGTAGCCTAATGCATAGGGAATGTAAAAGCGGTATTTAGAGCCGGTCTTCATTAATTGTAAACCTTCGGTCCAGCCTCTGATTACGCCACTGAGCGGAAAGCTGATGGGTTGACCTCTGTCGTAAGAATTATCAAAGCCTTTTCCGTCCAAAAAAGTACCGCGGTAATGGCAGGTAACAGTGTCCGCAGCAGTGGGCTGCTCGCCGGTTCCCTGAACGAGTACTTCGTATTGCAAGCCACTCTCTGTGGTCGTTACTTCGGGTCTTTTCTTGTTTTGGGCCAAGAATAGTTCACCTTCTTGCTTATTGAATTTTGATTTTTCGTTTTGTAAGCGTGTCATATAGTTGTTTAAAATGGTAGAGCTGGCTGCATTGTCGATCACAGTGGGTTTTCCTTGTAAAAAATCCGATACGGCGCGAGAGAGCAATGCGGTGTTGAGTTGAGTTACGCCTTGTGCTTTGTAGTAAGAGGCAAGACTTACACCCAGCGCATAACTCACCGAGTCGATACTGCTTTTAAGTGCTACGGGCGCAGGAGCGGCAGGCTTGGCCGTGGTAGTAGCGGGGGTTGTGGATTTGTTGGCGGGTGTTACCACCTTCTTGGCTGGGCTGGTCTGGGCTATGAGCACCGAGGTGGCGGTCAGTGCAAAAAAGGCGACTACAATTTTTTTCATGATCGTTGTTTAGGGCTGTAAAAATAAGGTATCGGTCGATAATGCCGACCAATTTGCATTTCTGTTTAGTAGTTTTGTGCCATGGAAAAATTTCTGCTACCCATACAACTTCGCTGGGCCGACATTGATGCTAATTTTCATGTTCGTCACTCGGTCTATTATGATTGGGCAGCGATGTGCCGGATGGAATTCTTGCGCACCAAGGGACTGGGCGAAGGCGTGTTTCATCAGCTGCAGATCGGGCCTATTCTGTTTCGCGAAGAAAGTCGATTTAAGCGTGAACTACAAATGGGAGACAGCGTGTCGATCGATCTGCAACTGTTGGCGGCCCGCCGCGATTTTTCTCGCTGGACCATTCAGCACCATATTTACAAGAATACCGAGACCTTGGCGGCCATCTTGACCGTTGATGGTGCTTTTTTGGATACCCGCCTGCGAAAACTGGCCACCCCGCCCGCATTGGCCAGCGATACCTTCGGCGCCATGCCGCTGGCAGAAGGTTTTACCTGGTCAAACTAATCGGATTGGCCTTAAGTTGAATCACTTTGTCGGGGTACTGCTCGGCATGATCGCGGATGATCTTTTGGATGTAGCTATTGTCGCGGTACCGGGTAATAAATGTTCTTAGCTGCTCCAGATCGAAGGGTTCGATTGCCTTAGGTACGTAGCCCATTCCAAAAAAGATCCCTCTCTCTATTAGAATGCAGGAGTAGCTATTCTTTTGCAGCCCTCTGTCCACTATCACAAAACTGGGTTGCGACAAAAGTTGCTTACAGGCGGCCTCTACCCGCGCATTGTACGCTGCAGGAGGCTCCTTT
>DNMB01000198.1:0-1462 GCA_003489485.1 Chitinophagaceae bacterium
TGTTAGGATTGGGCGTTGCAGTATTGATCTTTCGTTGGATGTACAGAAGAAGTCACTGGCAGGTCATCAGCGCTACCGACGGACAAGGTATTGCGCACCGCCGCAGCCATTTCGTATTTGCGTTGGCACTGGCCCTTTGCTGTATTCATGGTTCATTTTCTTTTCGTCCGCTTAGCAGAACCGATAGTTTTCGTTTTTCAAAGATCTTTTTAAGCTATCTGGCCATCAATCCGGTTCAAAACTTTGCCGCCACATTGGGACTGCGCAAGCCGGGTTATAATGAGGACCGGGCCCGCGCACTTTTTCCGGTGCTGCGAAAGTGGATGGGTTTTGCTGCCTCGGCCGATTTTGATTTTCGTCGTACGATCGGACCTCGCAGTACTTCGTTCGAGAGTCGACCCAACATTGTCTTGGTACAATGTGAGTCGTTCAGTATGTACAAAAGCAGTATGAGCGGCAATGTGCTGAATACGACCCCCTTTTTCGATTCACTGAGTCGTAAGGGTATTTTTTTCGAACGCTGTTTTGCTCCGACCTTTTCAACCGCCCGTGCGCTCTTTGCTATTTTGACCGGTATTCCCGATGCGCAGTTCTTTAAATTCTCAAGCCGTAACCCATTGGCGCTCGATCAATACACCTTGCTGAGCGGATTGGACGATTACGAAAAGCATTATTTTCTGGGAGGCGATGCAGGCTTCAATAATTTCGAGGGCATCCTCAAAAACATTCCGAACCTGACCATGCACACCGGCAACGATTTTGCCGCGCCTCCCATCAATGTATGGGGTGTTAGCGATAAAGATCTTTTTGCCCAGGCAAATGCGCGGCTCTCTGCCACCCGCGCGCCCTTTTTTGCCTACATCCAAACGGCCGGTAATCATCGTCCCTTTCAACGATCCATTTCTCCTGCCGATACCGACTTTAAAAGGGATACGCTCGATGAGGCCACCCTTTTGGCCAATGGTTTTGAATCGGTCGATGAGTACAATGCCTTTCGCTATTCCGATTACTGTATTCGCTCCTTTATGACCACAGCATCCAAGCAGCCCTATTTCAATAACACGATTTTTGTTTTTATTGGCGACCATGGCGTAGCGGGCAATGCGCAGGCCGTGTATCCGCCAGTTTGGACAGAGCAGCGTCTGACCGATTTGCATGTGCCTCTATTGTTTTATGCCCCGGGCTTGCTCGCGCCACAGCGAAGAAGCGAAGTGGTTTCGCAGATCGATGTTTTGCCAACCATCGCTGGCCTGTTACACCGCTCTTACCAAAACAGGACGCTTGGTCGGGACCTTCTCGATCCTTCGCAAAAAGAACATTTTGCTTTTGTGACCAATGCCACCGATAAGATCGGTATTGTTACCAACGGTCATTATCTGGTGCGTCAGCTCAATTCGGGTGAAGAGCAGCTACATGCTCTTTTGCCGGGCAGCGATAAGCTTAGTTCTTCGGCAAGACGTAA
>DNMB01000198.1:1849-5553 GCA_003489485.1 Chitinophagaceae bacterium
AATAAGAAGTGATCACTGCTCTCTTTGGGCGATCAAGATCAGACGAGGCGACGTATGGGGGTCGAACGGATTCAACTGATAATCTCCCATTACCTCTTTAACGGTCATCCCTTGTTGTTGAAACATCGATCGCAGTTCAACGGCCGAGAACTTGCAGACTTTCTCGGTAAAGAGAAGCGGCTTTTCCAAGTTCGGATCTATAACGGTGATCCGTTTATAAAAATATCGGGCATCTTCGCTGCGCTCTATTAAAAAGCTAATTCCTTTAATTGTTTTTTCTTCGCGGGCAACCAGTTGTCGCGAGGCGTACTCGCAGTTGAGATAGTCCATTACCAATACGCCTCTTTTTTTTAGCGCTGTGACCATGGTGTGCAGGGCCAGTTCGTGTTGGTGCAGTTGATCGAAATATCCGAAACTGGTAAAAAAATTGAATACATAGTCAAAACAGCGACTGCACAAGATCTTGCGCATGTCGTGTACCTGAAAGTGCAATTGCTCCGATTCGTAGCGTTTGGCATAGCGGATGTTCTCGGGGGCAACGTCTACGCCCGTCACGTCAAATCCTAGTGCAGACAGCGTGCGGCTATGACGTCCGCGGCCACAGGCCATATCGAGCATGGTCGCTTCGGCGGCAGGATGCAAATAGTCAATGAGTCGCTCAATAAAGGCCTTGGCCTCTTTGTCGTCTCGGTGTGCATAGAGCTGATGATAATAAGGGGAGTTGAACCAATTTGTAAACCAACCTTTTCGAGCCATAGGCAAAGGTAAGCCGAACTAAAGTTCTGACCCACTCTTAACAGGTCATTGCGTATTTTTGCGCTGTTAAAACTTTCCTATGGCATTAATCAAGAGTATCTCCGGCATTAGAGGAACCATTGGAAACAAGCCCGGAGAGAACCTTACTCCACTAGATATCGTAAAATTTACTGCTGCCTTTGGTACTATTCTCAAAGGAGAAAAAGATAGTATTCGAATCGTGGTAGGTCGTGATGGACGGATCAGCGGCCCCATGGTACAGCAACTTGTTGTAAGTACGTTGGTAGGGTTGGGAATCGAAGTGATCGATCTGGGGCTCAGCACTACTCCCACGGTAGAGATGGCTGTTCCCGCAGCGGCGGCCGATGGCGGCATCATCATTACGGCCAGTCATAATCCACGCGAGTGGAATGCGTTGAAGTTGCTCAACGAAAAAGGCGAGTTCATCGATGCCGCACTCGGGGCTCAGGTCTTGTCTTTGGCCGAAAGGGAGCAGTTTACGTTTGCCTCGGTCGAAAAATTAGGAACCGTTACTGCGGCTGATTACAAAGATCATCACCTCGATGCTATTGTTAACTATCCACTCGTTGATGTGGCGGCCATTGGCGAAAAAAAATTCAAGGTAGTGGTCGATGCCATCAATTCTACCGGAGCAATCTATGTGCCTGCACTGCTGCAGCGCCTGGGAGTACAAGATATTGTGGTACTCAACGAAACCGTCAACGGAAAATTCGCCCATCCTCCAGAACCCTTGCCCGAGCACCTGCAAGAACTTTGCCACGAGGTGGTGCGCCAAGGCGCCGACCTGGGCATAGCAGTAGATCCCGACGTAGACCGTCTTTGCTTTGTGAACGAAGACGGCACTTTGTTCGGCGAAGAATACACGCTGGTTGCCGTAGCCGATTATATACTTTCTAAACGACCCGGTTATGCTGTTAGCAACATGAGCAGTACCAAGTCGCTTAAGGAACTTGCACTAGCAAAGGGTGGGCAGTATGCCGCCGCCGCCGTGGGAGAGGTGAACGTGGTCGCTAAAATGAAAGAAGTACAAGCGGTCATTGGTGGTGAAGGCAACGGAGGTATTATCGTTCCTGATTTTCATTACGGACGCGATGCACTGATCGGTATTGGTCTGTTCTTATCGCATCTGGCCCTGTCGGGTAAGAAGATGAGTGCCCTTAGAAAGCGATACCCCGATTATTTTATCTCCAAGAATAAGATCGAGTTACAACCCGGCACCGATCTATCAGCCATTTTTTCGGCCATACAAAAAAAGTATGCGCAACACCCTCTGCAAACCGATGATGGACTTAAGATCGAGTTTGATGCCGATTGGGTACACCTGCGAAGCTCAAACACCGAGCCGATCATTCGTATCTATGCCGAGAGCGATCTGGAGTCTAAGGCTTCGCATATTGCCCAGCAGCTGATGCGCGACATCAAAGAATTTTCGCAGTCGCTTTCATAGTATCTTTGCCTTGCCCATGAGCCGCATTTACCTAGACAACGCTGCCACTACTCCTTTAGATCCGCAGGTAATGGAAGCCATGCTGCCCTATCTGACCACGCATTTTGGCAATCCCTCTTCGATCTACTCTTTTGGAAGGGAGACCAGATTGGCTGTGGAGAACGCGCGCAAGACCGTTGCTCGTATCGTAAAGGCCAGCCCCGGCGAGATCTTTTTTACCAGCGGTGGTACCGAAAGCGACAACATGGCCATTATGGCGGCAGTAGAGGATCTGGGTTGTCGGCACATCATTACTTCTTCCATTGAACACCATGCGGTGGTGCACACGATAGAGCATCTGCAAAAAAAATTGAATGTTCAGGTCAGTTTCGTCTCGGTCAAGCCCAATGGTCATATCGATCTAGATCAGCTGGCCTCTCTGGTAGCGGGTTCTTCGCAGCGGGTGCTGGTCAGTTTGATGCATGCCAATAACGAGATCGGCAATCTGCTCGATATTGAGCGGGTAGGCGCTATTTGCAAAGAGCATGGCGCTATCTTTCATTCCGATACGGTGCAGACCTTAGGGCACTATCCGCTCGACTTCAGTAAAAAATGGATCCATTTTGCAACAGGTGCCAGCCATAAGTTTCATGGCCCCAAGGGAGTGGGCGTTCTCTATGTCTCTGATGAACTCACCGTGCAGCCCATTATACATGGGGGTGGGCAAGAAAGAAACATGCGGGCCGGTACCGAAAATATCTACGGAATCGTGGGTTTTGCCAAAGCCCTTGAGTTGGCCGATCAGCAGCTGGAAAAAGACAGGGCCCATATCTTATCGTTAAAGTTGTATATGGCCGAGGCGCTGCAGCAACAAGTTCCTGAGTTGCTCTTTAACGGCGATTGGAACGGAGAGAGTCTGTACACCGTGCTCAACGTTTCTTTTCCGCGCAACGAAAAGACCGAGATGCTACTGATGGCGCTCGATATGCAAGGAATTTGTGTATCGGGTGGAAGTGCCTGCAGCAGCGGGGCCGATGTGGGTAGTCATGTAATAAGAGCACTGCGTAGTACACCGAGTGTACCCATTCGTTTCTCTTTTTCTAAATACAATACCAAAGAGCAGATCGACGAAGTGCTTCGCGTGCTTGCCGGGTTACTCAACTAATTTTTTTCGTGCTGGTTACGGCGTGTTGCCACTGCTAAAGATGGTGCCAGGGATTTCTTCTGGTAAGGCGGATGTAATGGGTCAGGTTGCGCCAAAAGGCCAAGATCAGGTAAATCACAACGGGTGAGCCCATCGTCAGCACAGAAGTGTACATAAAATACTGGCGAATGCGGCTGGGCGCGATCCCCATCCGGGTGCCGATGGCGGTACAGACCCCAAAGGCATTCCATTCAACGAACGATTTTAACTTATTCATAGTGCAAGGCTGGCTCTAAGTTAGGGGAATTGTCATTTCTTAACAAGCCTCGACTTTCGTAATTTTGCCGCGCAGCAAGC
>DNMB01000198.1:5931-7031 GCA_003489485.1 Chitinophagaceae bacterium
CTCATCAAACAATTGTATGCCAACATGCCCGCGCGGGTGGCTGCCGCCCGTCAAGCCCTTGGAAGACCGCTTACCTTAAGCGAAAAAATTCTGTACAGCCATTTGTGGAAAGGAGTACCCATCAGCGATTACGCAAGAGGAAAAGACTATGTGGATTTTGCGCCCGATCGTGTGGCCATGCAAGATGCCACTGCCCAGATGGCGTTGTTGCAATTCGATACCACCGGCAGAAAGAAAGTTGCGGTTCCCTCTACGGTGCACTGCGATCATCTGATCGTGGCCAAGCAAGAGGGAAAGGCCGACCTGAGCAAGGCGGTAGCCGATAACGAAGAGGTGTATAATTTTTTATCTTCTATCTCCAATAAATACGGGATCGGATTCTGGAAACCCGGTGCCGGGATCATTCACCAAGTAGTGCTCGAGAACTATGCGTTTCCCGGTGGGATGATGATCGGTACCGACTCGCATACCGTCAATGCCGGAGGATTGGGTATGGTCGCCATTGGAGTAGGAGGAGCGGATGCCTGTGATGTGATGGCAGGATTGAGTTGGGAGTTGTTGATGCCAAAACTGATCGGTATCAAATTAACAGGAAAACTAAATGGCTGGACCTCACCCAAGGATGTGATCTTGAAAGTGGCCGGCATCTTGACCGTAAAAGGTGGCACCAATGCCATTGTGGAATACTTTGGAGAAGGCGCTACCTCTATGAGCTGTACGGGTAAGGGTACCATTTGTAACATGGGTGCCGAGATTGGGGCCACCACTTCTACGTTCGGGTATGACGAGAGCATGAGTCGTTACCTGAAAGCGACCGGAAGAGCAGAAGTGGCCGCTGCTGCCGATGCCATCAAAGAACATTTGACCGGCGATCCCGAGGTATATGCCCATCCCGAAAAATATTTCGATCGCGTTATTGAGATCAACCTCAGTGAGCTGGAGCCTCACCTGAACGGACCCTTTACGCCCGATCTTGCAACGCCTGTTTCGCAAATGAAAGAAGCGGCTGCCAAAAATAATTGGCCCACTAAAGTGGAAGTAGGATTGATCGGAAGCTGTACCAACTCTTCTTATGAGGATATTAGCCGTGCCGTGAGTCT
>DNMB01000198.1:7411-13682 GCA_003489485.1 Chitinophagaceae bacterium
ACACCCGGTAGCGAGCAAGTTCGTTACACCATAGAACGAGACGGCTTTCTCGACACCTTTTCGCAAATCGGTGCCACCGTTTTTGCCAACGCCTGTGGTCCCTGCATCGGTATGTGGGACCGCATGGGTGCCGACAAGCAAGAGCGCAACACCATCGTTCATTCGTTCAATCGCAATTTTGCCAAGCGTGCCGATGGCAATCCCAATACACTTGCCTTTGTAGCCAGCCCCGAGCTGGTCACCGCACTGGCCATTGCAGGAGATCTTACATTTAATCCGCTTACCGATACGCTCACCAACGAGAAGGGAGAGCAGGTCAAACTCGATCCTCCCGTGGGCGATGAACTGCCCACCAAGGGTTTTGCTGTAGAGGATGCCGGATACCAGGCTCCTGCCGCCGATGGAAGCAAGGTGGTGGTCGATGTAAAATCAGACAGCAAGCGTCTGCAATTATTATACCCCTTTGCTGCTTGGGAGGGAACCGATCTGAAAGGTCTTCGTTTGTTGATCAAGGCCAAAGGAAAATGTACGACAGATCATATCTCAATGGCGGGGCCCTGGCTTAAGTTCAGAGGGCACCTCGACAATATCAGCAATAACATGCTCATTGGCGCGGTCAATTATTATAATGAGAAGACCGACAGTGTAAAGAATCAACTTACGGGTGAGTATGGTCCGGTGCCTGCTACCCAGCGCGCGTATAAGGCTGCCGGTATCGGTACCATCGTGATCGGCGACGAAAACTATGGAGAAGGTTCTTCTCGCGAGCATGCTGCCATGGAGCCTCGTCATTTAGGCGTGCGCGTGGTCATGGTAAAATCCTTTGCCCGGATTCACGAGACCAATCTAAAAAAGCAAGGTATGCTGGCTCTCACTTTTGCCAATAAAGAAGACTATAATCTGGTGCAAGAGGATGATAGCATCGATGTGATCGGACTAACTTCATTTACTCCCGGCAAGTCGTTGCAACTTGTGTTGCATCATGCAGACGGAAGCACTCATACCATCGAGGCAAATCATTCGTACAATCAACAACAGATCGAATGGTTCAAGGCGGGTGGTGCGCTCAATGTGATCCGCAGCCAGGCATTGGGAAAAGCTTAGTGAGTTTATGCCGCTAGCGATCGCTCGAAACCTGCTGGTCTCTTAAGAGGATTGGCCCCAGCGATACGTTTTTACCGAAAGCCCGGCCAGGTCCATGACCCGGTCCGTAACGGTGGCGGCTACTTCTTGCAGCGTAGCTGGCTTACTATAAAAAGAGGGTGTGGCGGGGCAAATGATGCCACCGGCCAGTGTGATGGTTTCCATGTTGCGAATATGGATCAAGTTGTAGGGCGTCTCTCTTACCACGCAAATAAGCTTTCTTCTTTCTTTTAATACCACATCGGCTGCGCGGGTGATCAGATCGTTCGAAACACCGGTAGCGATCCGGCCCAGGGTACCCATCGAACAGGGGATCACTATCATCGTGTCGTATTGCCCCGAGCCCGAGGCAAAGGGGGCCGAAAAGTCGTTGGTGTCGTAGTGTCTTACATCAAATTGCTTCCAGCTGTCGGGCTCTAGTTCGGTATTCCAAACCTCTTTGGCGTTGCTCGTCATGACCACGGCCAGTTGTTCCCACTCTGAACGGGCCTGGGTCAGTTTTTGCAGTAAACTTTGAGCATATATTGAGCCGCTGGCTCCGGTGATGCAAAGCAATATCCTTCTCATTACAGAATAACTAATTAAAGGACAATTGGTTCATGGCAGGTAGATTCCTACTCGAAATTTGTAGTTGTTTACCCTTATTTTCTGGAAATTGTCATACTACTGACCATAAACCTCCTGATTTTTTTCGAGATTCGACTCGAATTTTCATAGGATAAGGTTTAATGGTTAATGGTCTATGATTAGGGCCCCCCGATATTTATCGGGGGTTCTTTTTTTACTGAAGGGTATTTTCATTTCCCAATACCTGCAGCACCCATTTTGTTTTCTTGCTCCATAAATGGAAGGTGGTATTGTCTGCCATTCCGCTGATGCCATGGTTCTTGTTGGGGTAGTAGGCACTTTCAAAATCAATATTGCTCTTGACCAGTGCGCTGATCATTTGCGTGGCATTTTGAAAATGAACATTATCATCGGCCGTACCATGAATAATCAGGTACTTTCCTTTGATCTTATCGGTATGGTTGATGGGAGAGTTATCGTCGTATCCACCAGGATTCTCTTTGGGTGTGCGCATGTACCGCTCAGTATAGATGTTATCGTAAAAGCGCCAGCTGGTAACGGGTGCAACGGCTACGGCAGCACTGAACACGCCGGCGCCTTTGGTGATGGCCAACGAACTCATGAATCCTCCGTAACTCCATCCCCAATGTCCGATCTTGTTCTTGTCAACAAAAGGTAGTTGTCCCAACACCTTGGCCGCATCGATCTGGTCTTCGATCTCGAGTTTACCTAGTTGCAGATAGGTTTTTTTCTTGAATTCCTCTCCCCGGTAGCCTGTTCCGGTATTGTCTACGCTTACTACAATAAATCCTTTTTGTGCCAGTAGTTGGTGCCAATTGCTGACCGCTCCAAAGCGGTTGGCGACTTGTTGCGACCCGGGTCCGCCATAGTTACAAAACAGCACCGGATATTTTTTTGCGGGGTCAAAGCCGGCGGGCTTCAACATCCAGCCATTGAGCGTATCGCCTTTTGAATTAGGAAGTCTGATGAACTCGGCGGCCCCAAAACCATATTCGCGCATGGTTGCCTTTAGCTTAGGGCTTTCTCCAAAGATCTTTTCCTGCACGGCACTGATGCCCTTTTTCTTGTCGACCACTACTTGATGCAACGAAACGGTCTGCGGGGTATTGATGTTGGAATAGTAGAGAATAAATTTAGTGAACGCATCGTTGAACGAGGCCCTGTTCCATCCTTCCCCTTGTGTGAGTGCATAGGTTTTTTCTCCGCTAAAATCGGTAACGAACAAGTTTCTGTCCATGGGGCGAGGCCAAGCCATGGTATAGTAAATTCGTTTGTTGACCTCGTCGACACCGTTTACTTCCGTAATTTCATACGCACCGCGGGTAAGTTGTGTTTTTATTTTGCCATCCATGCTGTACAGGTACAAATGACGATATCCGTTCATTTCACTGGTAAAAAGATACTGCTTGCCATCTTTTAAGAACCACCAGTCGTCGTTGATCTCTACGAAGTATTTATTTTTTTCTTGGTAGAGCACTTGGCTGTTACCCGTTACGGCATCGGTACTGAGTAGTTTCAGGTCGTTTTGATGTCTGTTCATCCAAAAAACCACCAGCTGTCGATCGTCGGTGGTCCATTTGATACGAGGAATATAGATGTCGCCCTGTTCGTACTGCGCTTTTACGCGAGCGGCCTTTTTTACGTCATAGATGAATATGTCGACTACCGAGTTGTCGTCTCCTGCCTTGGGATATTTATAACGATAGTCACTGTTGTGTGCGTTATCGTACATCGTCATGTTGAATTCCTTTACACCCGACTCGTCGAAGCGGTAGTAGGCAAGGTAGTTTCCCTTGGGGCTCCACTCATAAGCGCGACTAAATTCAAACTCTTCTTCGTAGACCCAATCACAGTTGCCATTGATCACGAAATTCCATTTGCCATCGTTGGTAACGGGAATATAGGTGGCAGTGGGTATGTGGTATAAGATCACGTTGTTGTTCTGCACATACGATATGTAACTGCCGTCGGGCGAGAACTGGGGATGCAACAGTTTGGTCTCTCCGCCAATGGGCAGCAGCGACGAGTCGGTGCTGTTGGCCAAATAGAGCAATGACTTCGAAGAACGTCTGTAAATGGACTCCGTCTTGGTCTTAAGTAAGTATAAGTTCGATTTTGTATCGCAGGCGATCACCTCGTCGGGTCTGCCGATCTTCTTTCCTTGTGCATCGGTAAAGCGATCCCAGTTGATGGCAGGAGCGGCCGGCTGGTTCTCTGCGAAAGAGGCCGCCACAGGATCTGTCCTGAAAGTCCCCTTTTTAAAAACATCTTCGAGCGTAATGGTTTTTGTCTGGCTCCAGCCCAGGGCCGGGAGCAGTAAAAAGAGGAACAGCAGTCGCATGTTGATTTATTTTTTTTCTGCCATATCGGGAATAGCTTCCACCTTGTAGGCGCCCGCATCGAGCTTGACCTTTGTTTCTGTAAAGGCTTCGAGCGTTAGACGGATGTCTTCGTCGGTATGCACCGCCGAGGGGATCAGTCTGTAAATGATATGACCTTTAGGAATAACAGGATAAACGACAATGGAGGCGAATACGCCATAGTTCTCTCGCAGGTCCATGACCATGGCAGTAGCTTCTTCGACGCCACCCTTCATATACACCGGGGTGACCACCGAATCGGTCTTGCCAATATCGAACCCACGGTCCTTGAGACCTTGTTGCAGTTTGCGGGCATTGCTCCAGAGCTTTTCTTTTAGCTCGGGATGGTTACGAAGCAATGACAGCCGCTTAAGATTTCCCAACACCAGTGGCATGGGAAGGCTCTTGGCAAATATCTGCGAACGGATATTGTAGCGGATATAATCTACCACGGGCTTATCGCCTGCCACAAAGGCACCGATACTGGCCATCGATTTGGCGAAGGTAGAAAAGTAGATATCGATCTTGTCTTGCACTCCTTGCTCTTCGCCGGCACCGGCACCGGTCTTACCCAACGTGCCAAAACCGTGCGCATCATCGACCAATAATCTGAACTGGTATTTTTCTTTGAGGGCGGCGATCTCTTTGAGTCTTCCCTGATCGCCCGCCATACCAAATACGCCTTCGGTAATAACGAGGATCCCTCCTGTTTTTTGTTTTTCGATCAGCGCAGTAGCGCGCTGTAATTGTTTTTCGCAATCTTCCACATCATTATGCTTGAAGACATAACGATGACCCGGATGCAGTCTTAATCCGTCTATGATGCAAGCATGGCTTTCGGCATCGTACACAATTACGTCGTGGCGTCCGCACAGTACATCGATCACGCTCACCATTCCTTGGTAGCCGAAGTTGAGTAAAATGGCATCCTCTTTTTGTTCAAAGGCGGCCAGCTCTGCTTCGAGTTGTTCGTGGTGGTTGCTGTTTCCGCTCATCATTCGCGCCCCCATAGGGTAAGCCAATCCGTATTGTGCGGCGGCATCGGCATCGGCCTTGCGCACCTCGGGGTGGTTGGCCAGCCCCAGGTAATTGTTGAGACTCCATACGATCATGTCTTTTCCACGAAACTTCATGCGGCTGCTGATCTCTCCTTCTAACTTGGGAAAGGCAAAGTAGCCATGTGCTCTTTCGCGGTGTTGCCCAAGGGGTCCAGCATTCTTGAGTAGTCTTTCAAAAAGGTCGGCCATAACAAGCGGTTTAACAGGTTTGGATCAGCTGCAAAATTAAGGATTTTTAGCAGCAATCACGAGGGCGGTCATAGCCAGAACAAGTGCTCAAAACCCTTTTTTCTCTGTTGGGGTCGTGGGCGGGTTTTTAACAAACTTTTCGAGCCAGTCGAACTGCTCGGCCAGTACATGCAGCAGATTTTCTTTACCCGCATAGCCGTGCGATTCATAGGGCAGACTCACGTAGCGGGCCGTTCCGCCATGGCCTTTGATGGCATTGTACATGCGCTCACTTTGTATGGGGAACGTGCCGGTGTTGTTGTCCATCTCGCCATGAATGAGCAAGATGGGCGTTTTGATCTGGTTGGCATAGCTGAATGGGCTCATGCGGTTATAGAGATCGGAAGCTTCCCAATAGCTGCGATCTTCGTTTTGAAACCCAAAGGGGGTCAGCGTACGGTTATACGCTCCACTTCTGGCAATGCCTGCTTTGAACAATTTTGTATGGGCCAGCAAATTGGCCGTCATAAAAGCGCCGTAGCTGTGACCGCCTACGGCCACGCGAGCCGGATCGCCGACGCCCATCGAGTCGAGGGCATGAATGGCGGCACTGGCATTCAACGTAAGTTGTTCTATGAAATTATCATTGGGTTTGCTCTCTGGCGATGTGGCTACGATGGGCATTTCGGCATTATTGAGCACCGCATAACCTTGGGTTACGTAAAATACGGGTGAGCCTCCGTTCAAATAGGTAAAGCGGTGTTCGCTGCCTCTGATCTGCGCCGCGTCGGCCGCTGAATTGTACTCTGCCGGATAGGCCCAGATCAGCACCGGTAATTTTCCGTCTCGGCCGGCGTCGTAGCCTTTGGGCAAATACAACTCGCCCGTAAGCGTAATGCCGTCGGCGCGTTTATAGAATATCTTTTGTTTACGCACTCCTTGCATGGCCGGGTA
>DNMB01000198.1:14080-14401 GCA_003489485.1 Chitinophagaceae bacterium
TTCGGTACTTCTTTTTCGCTCTCTCGTTGCGTGATCAATACTCCTTTTTCTGCATCGAGCACCTTTACGATGGTCTCAAAAGTTCCTTCTTTGCAGCGCCACAGCGTATCTGTTTTTTTGGTGTGAACATCGAACGAAAGTAAAAAGGGCAGATCGCCTTTTGGGGAGCTGCCGGCATTGTTAATCATCAACACTTTGTTGCCCTTGTCGATGGTCCACAGTACTTGTTTGCCAAATTCGTTTTGTCTTGTTAGCGGATTGCCCGGGTTCGCATACGCATTGGTGCTGTTTCTGGTCAGGATCCTTTCCAGGTCTTCGGTG
>DNMB01000076.1:0-2581 GCA_003489485.1 Chitinophagaceae bacterium
CTTCGGTCAGCTTACCGTAGAAGTTATTGAGCGCTTTAAGGTGATTATTACTCTCGGCCAATTCCAATTCATAGATGGTGTTAAGCGAAGAGAGATTCTTGGTCAGCACTTGCACTTGATCGTGAAAGTGACGAGCTCCCTCTGTGGCACTATTGAAGGCGCCCACTGAATCGGCAGCGGCCGTGTAGGCATTCTTTACTTTATCGAGTTCCGCGGCAACGGCCTTGGTCTTGGCAGCCATCTCGCCAGTGGCGGCAGCGGCATCGGCCATGGTATTCATGTTAGATACCGTGGTATTGAGTTGACGAAAACTTTCTCCCAGACGGCTTAACACATCGGGATTGATGTCGGCTTCCTTCATCATTTTTTCCATCTTGCCTACCACAGAGAGCTGCTCTTCGGCATGGCTTGCATCATCAATGGGAGGATACTTGATATATAAGACCCCATAGAGGGCAAAGATGAGGGCCTCAGTGGTCAGACCGATCCAGAGCCAGATGTCGGCATCAGGAGCGTGAATGATCTTACGAAGCGCACCCCAAATTACAAGGGCGGCTCCAAATGAAACGCCTACGTCTACCCATTTACTTACTTTAGAAGGAATAGCTGCTGCCATGATTCGAAACGTTTAGAGGATGATTGGTTATAAAAAAGAGTTATTTCCATGAAGTAGCGGGTAGGTCGATCACACAACGAAAACCAACATAAGACTTAGAAGAGTCCTGGTATTCGTACGTGGAAGTACCGTTTTGAATAAAGTAGCCTACGTCTTTCCAGCTACCACCGCGGGTGATCTTGCGCTTCATCAGCGGAGGATCATCCTCTTTGGCATTCCAACGAACATCGGGGTTCATATCGTGCTGAAAATTGTTGCGTCCTTCGTAATAGATAGAAGAGGTCCACTCGGCTACGTTACCGGCCATGCAATAAAGACCAAAATCATTGGGCCAGTAGCTGTCGGCACGCACCGTGTAAAATCCTCCGTCTTCGGGATAGTTTCCGCGACCGGGCTTGAAGTTGGCCATCAGACATCCCTTTTTGTTGCGGGTGTAATAGTTACCCCAGGGAAACATCGTTTGTGAACGACCGCCACGAGCAGCATATTCCCACTGTGCCTCGGTAGGCAAACGAAAATCGGATTCTTGCGGACGCTTCTTTGCATCGAGGTAGGCGTTCAGGTAATGGGTTCTCCACTCACAAAATGCAACAGCCTGCTTCCAGCTAACTCCCACTACAGGGTAGTTTCCAAAAGAAGGATGCATAAAGTAGCGCTTGGTCATCGGCTCGTTGTACGAATAAGAGAAGTCGCGGATCCAGACCAGTGTATCGGGATAGATGGGCGTGTCTTTTTTTACGATGAAAGAAGAGAGCGGCTTACCGGCATTCTCACGACGAGCGGCTTCTTTTAGATCGAACACTTCAGAGTGATAAATAAGCTTGGAGGGATCGATCTGCTTCTTTCCAAAAATGCGATCGTTGGGAGGAAGAATAATATCGGTGCTGCTCAACTGCTCCATGATCTTGGGATCGTTCCACCTGAGAGAGCGGGCTTTTACCCAATCAACATGCTCCTCACCGTCAGGGCCGGCCTTTACGTATCCCATTTTGCGGGCTACCACCGAATCGCGCACCCACATCACGAACTGGCGATATTCATTGTTGGTGATCTCGGTCTGGTCCATCCAAAATCCAGAAATGGAGATCGAGCGGTTGCGGGCGCTATAAGCGTAGGCAGGATCCTCATCGCTGGGACCCATGCGGAAATTTCCCTGTGGGACATAGACCATGCCGGGAGGACGAGGAAGTGTGTAACGGGTGCCGGGGGCAACGCCACGCAACATACCATCATTGACCATCGAGGAGCCACCGCTCTTTTTACTTCCCAAAATGCCGCATCCGGCCATCGAAAACATGGCGAACAAGATGAGCGACAGATAACAAAGGTTCTTCATTTTCATTCACTTAAAGGGTAGGGACAAATATAACACTTGGAGGGGTAGTTTTTCTTTTGGTTTAAGGGAAAATTTGTAGCCCCACCCTAGTTTTAGCCCCGGGTGTAAACGACACGTAATACCGAATTATTGCAACCCCCTCTGTTAAATCAGGATCTTTGTTCGGCCCTGTCGATCAATAACATAAGATCGGTTAGCTCTGTTACGGGGGCCTGGCACGAAAAGTTTTTACAAAGCCAGATGGCAGTAGTACCACCCGGATCTTTGCCTCGAAGCAGGGCAAACCGAGGGTCGGAGCGCTGGGCGGTCTGAAGGACCCTGTGAGGGATATACTCTCCTAAAATATTGTCCTTTAAACTATTATGATCTTCTCCCAACACCGAAAGCTCGTTGGTCCCGTAGAAAAACTCCTGCATAAGACAGGCCCAATTGCCAAAAGAGGTAGGATAGCGTACGATGGCATTGCCCAGCGTGGCTGTCATAGTGCGGCTTTTCTGCCCCCACTCAGGCTTGTCGAGCAATAGTGAAAGATGGTGCAATGACTTGGCTATGATTGCATTAGAGGATGGGACCGCCCCGTCGTAGACCTCTTTTTTTCGAACGATCACATCTTGCTGCCCCCTTTTTGT
>DNMB01000076.1:2880-4569 GCA_003489485.1 Chitinophagaceae bacterium
TTTCGAACGATAATATCTTGCTGCCCCCTTTTAGTATAGAAGAAAAAGGGCGAGTCGGGGTCCGAAAATTCAGCGACTATATAATTTGTTAAAATTTCGGATTCATGCAGCCATTTGAGATTTCCCGTAACCTCGAACAGACAAAGCAAGGCTTCTACCAGGTAGGCCAGGTCCTCTAAAAAGGCCGGATAGCGGGCTTGCTTTTTATAAACGTGATACCAGTTTTGATCGGAATCGCGAAACGTGCGCAGTAAAAATTCCATGTTGGTGATGGCGAGCTCTAGGTACGACCCATCGCGCGTAACCAGATAAGCTCTTGTACAGGCTTTGTTCATTAGGGCATTCCATCCCAAAATAATTTTATCGTCTAGCAACGGACGAATGCGGCCGGTACGCACCTGCATCAATTTTTGTTTGCACTCTTTCAAGTACTCCAAAAAAATTGCTAGTTCAATTCCTTGCTGCGCACAAAAGGTCTCCGCATTCTTTTGCACCCACAAAATATTGCTGTGTTCCCAATTGCCTTCTTCTCGTATATCGTAATACTGTTTGAACCAATGAGCCTGTTCACCGAGCACCGCATCGATCTCGCTTGCCGACCAGGTATAAAATTTTCCCTCGACACCTTCTGAGTCGGCATCGAGCGCTGCATAAAATCCTCCTTCTTCACTATACAACTCACGTCGTACAAAAGAAATCGTTTCGTTAATAACACGCCGATAGTTCTCATTTTTTGTAAGCTGGTACGCTTCGCCGTAGGCCACGATGAGCAAGGCATTATCATAGAGCATTTTTTCAAAATGCGGTGCGAGCCATTCCGTGTCGGTCGCATACCGGGCAAAGCCTCCTCCCAACTGATCGTAGAGACCGCCCTGCATCATTTTATCGAGCGAAAGCAGGGCCTGCTGCAACGACGCCTTATCACTGGTAAAATGATAATAACGCAACAAAAAAATAATGCTAAAGCTTTGCGGAAACTTGGGCGCCTTGCCAAAACCACCCCACGTAGTATCTGCCTGCTGCAGCATATTGGCAGCGATCTTTTGCAAGGAGTCTAGCGAGAAAAATTCTTGATCGGGGTTAGGCGTAACCCCAAAAGCATTGGACTGTTGCAAATGCGCCGTTAGATTTTCTGCCTGTGCCAGCACTTCGTGCTTTCTTTCTTTCCAAGCCTGCTGCACGCTCTGTAAGGTCTCTACCCATGAGGCTCTGTTGTAAGCACGCACCGGCGGAAAGTACGTGCCGCCGTAAAAAGGCTTTGCATCGGGGGTTAGAAAAATATTCAAGGGCCAACCACCCGAACCAGCGATCGTCTGCAAAGCGTCCATATAAATGTGATCGAGGTCGGGGCGCTCTTCGCGGTCAATTTTAATGTTGATGAAATGCTCGTTCATAATGGCGGCTGTTGTCTCTTGTTCGAAACTCTCACGCTCCATAACATGGCACCAATGACAAGCCGCATAGCCAATGCTGACCAGTAGAGGTTTATCCTCTTGCCTGGCACGTTCAAAAGCCTCGGGACACCAAGGGTACCAGTCGACCGGATTGTGCGCATGCTGCAGCAGATAAGGAGAGGTCTCTTGTGCAAGCCGATTTGTAAAACGAGATGACATACTTCGAACAACGAAGTAAACAACTATTGGTTGGCGAAGAAAATTATTTCTTGGACTTACGAGCGGACAAATACTG
>DNMB01000076.1:4950-5219 GCA_003489485.1 Chitinophagaceae bacterium
AGTTGCAAACCGTGCTCTTCGACGGCCCGGATCGTGTTGCTGCCAAAAGCACCGATCACCAGCTCTTTTTGTACAAAGCCCGGAAAACTATCGAACAGACTTCTGATACCGCTGGGCGTAAAGAAACAAATGAGGTCGTAGCTTTTTTTGGCGAACAAGGGCTTGATGTCACAGCTTACACTGCGATACATAAAAGCCAGGGTAAACTCACACTGATTGGCCTTTAGCCAACTGACGATCTCGTTGTCTTGCTGGTTTTCGGAGCAGAC
>DNMB01000022.1 GCA_003489485.1 Chitinophagaceae bacterium
TGCAGCATTGATCAGCCCTGCCAGTGTGGTACCGGTGCCGGCCGCACAGATAATGTGCGTGTAGTGTTGTTTGTCTATCGAATCAAGAATGGTGCCAGCCCCTCTTACACCCGGTTCGCCCGCTCCTCCCTCGTTGATAACATAGTCTGAGTTGGTGCGTATTGTTTCGGGTACAATCTTTTCTTTATACTGTTGTCTGCTTACGAAGTGCAGCTCCATCCCAAGCGAGGCGGCTTGTTGCAATGTTGCCGATAAGTTCTCGGGCTTTTCTCCCCGAACCAAGGCCGCCGATCGAAGCCCAAGTTGCCGGCAAGCTGCCGCCGTTGCCAATAGGTGGTTGGACCAGGCACCTCCAAAGGTGATGATCCTGTTTTTTTGCAGGTCCAATGCCTCTTGCAGATAAAAGCGAAGCTTGTACCACTTGTTGCCAGCAATAATGGGATGCACAAGATCGAGCCGAAGCACAGCGGCCTCGCAATTATTTTTTACAAGCCCGGGTAATACAAGGGGTTGGGTAACGGCCTTTTCGAACTGAAACGGAGTCATGGAGTGGCTAACGAAAATACATGTAATTTCGCCCCCGCAAATTTATCTTATGAAACCCACACTGGTAATTCTGGCTGCCGGAATGGCTTCTCGATACGGGAGCATGAAGCAGATCCAATCATTTGGCCCCGCAGGCGAGACCATAATGGATTATTCTATTTACGATGCCATACGGGCCGGTTTTGGAAAAGTGGTTTTTATTATCAGACGTCAGTTTGCCGATCAATTCAAAGAGATCTTCGAGCCCAAGCTATCGGGTCGCATTGAAACCGGATATGTTTTTCAGGAGATGGATTCGTATACGAATGGGTATGCCTACCCGGCCGATCGCACCAAGCCCTGGGGAACGGCCCATGCCGTACTGTGCGCAAAGGAGGCCGTGCAAGGTCCTTTTGCCGTTATCAACGCAGATGATTTTTATGGAAGAGAGGCCTTTGAGAACGCGGCCGCTTTTTTAACGCAGCAGTGCAACGATAAACGATTTGCGATCGTAGGGTATGAGTTGGCCGGAACGCTTTCCGATCACGGTACCGTAAACAGAGGAGTATGTACACTCGATGCGGCCGGAAATCTTGCCGCCATTACGGAGCGGATCAATATTTCTCGTAACGGCAACGAGGTGGTCTGTGATGATGAGTTATTGCCTCGCACCCTTCCCTTACGTACCAGTGTCTCTATGAATTTCTGGTGCTTCGCACCGTCTTTCTTTCAGTATACGTTAGAGCAGTTCGATCTCTTTTTGCAAGCGAACGGCCAAGGGTTGAAATCTGAATTCTTTATTCCACTCGTAGCGGATCAATTCATCAAAGAGGGAGGTACGGTCGCTGTGGTACCCACTCGCTCCACCTGGTTTGGTGTTACTTACAAGGAAGATGCTCCCATGGTAGCCAAGAGTCTGAATGCATTGATAGAGGCAGGTGAGTATCCTGAGTCGCTTTGGTCTTAATTGACCTTGACCATGTAGATATAGTCCTGTATGCGTCTTACCTGCTCGTTTCGCTCGAGACCGGCAATGCTGCTGCGCGAGGTAAGTCGAATGGCGCGCAATGGATCGGCTTTGCGAATGGAATCGCTGATCTGGTGAATGTATTTTCCCTGCACGGCAAATGCGAACCCTTCGGCATTGGTTTGCCTACCGTTCAAAATCCCGATCACTTCTCCGCGACGATTGATGATAGGACTGCCACTGTTACCCCGATTGGCACTGATCTCTATCTGGCAGCTTAGCGTATCGCCGTCGTATCCGGTCCGGGCACTAAGGTATCCCTGGCTATAGACCACTTCGTTACGAGGATAGCCCAAGGTGAAGATGGGATCGGCCAGTTGGCCTGCTCTTTTGCTGATCGAGTAAGGGAGGGAACCGTATCCTTTGAAACCATCATCGGTAATGCGCAAGATGGCAATATCGCGATTCTTATCGATGTGTACTACCTCTACAAGATATTCGCCTCTGTTATTTTGGATGGCGATGTTGCGCGCTCCGCTAACGACGTGCGCATTGGTGACCAGGTATCCTTTTGGATCAATGATAAAACCGGTTCCGCCAGTGGTAAAGGGCATGTCTACCGGAACGTTGTTCGATTTTTTTATTCGATCGATCTCGGAGGCTTGTTTACGAGACTTGTATTCGAGCTGGGTATATTTCTTGTTCAACTCCTCAAATTGGGAGCGGGGAGAAGAAGGAGAGAGCGTCCACACCAGGGCACTGATGCTAAGGGTGGTGATCAGGGCAATGGAAGCTGCAATGGAGCCGACCCGCTTATAGCGATTGTAGAGGTAAATGACACGGGCCTTACCACTGAGTCTCGAAGAAAGGATGCTTCCTTTCTCTGCAAGATCTGTATGAACAAGCTGCAGCAGGCTTCGAAACTTCTTCCATTCTCCAAATCGATTGATCTGTTGTAAGAAAAAAGTATGTTCTACCACCAACTGGTCTACCTCCGCATTCGATTTACGAAGTTGTTCGAACTGCACGCGTTCATCGGGATTCATCTCTCCCTTTATGTATCTTTCTACATTCTCCAGCATGTTCAGGTCACTCATTGTCCATTCCATTTTTGTAGTGAGCGAAGAATATCTTCTTGAGCCGAATCAGGCATTTGTATTTCTGATTCTTGGCATTGTCGGCATTGGTATATCCGAAGGCCGCTGCGATAACCTGCATATTCTGTTTTTTGAGGTAGTAGGCCTCTAAAAGACTTTTGCAGGGCTCTCCCAGACTGGCGATCGCTTTTTCCATCATGTCAAACTCGGCATCTCTTTTTTCATGCGCCTCTACCTCGTCGTCTACCGGAAAGGTGGGCTCCAGGTCCTCTGCCGCCGAAACAAATCGAGTGTTGACGCTTAACCTTTTGAGCCACAATCGTTTGCTAACAGAATACAGGTAGGTCTTGAGCTGGCAATTCAGTTCGAAACTTCCTGAGCGGACCTTTTCGTACAAAACGATCAATGCCTCTTGAAAAATGTCTTTGGCATCGTCTGCAGAACCATTATTATTGATAATCAATGACTGGATCATATTGTAATGATCCTTGTAAATGATCTCAATGGTTCGCTTATCGCCTTCGGCCAATCCATTCAACAGGCCCTGTTCGTACAGGTCGGGTTTCACTTTCCTTCTGCTTTAATACTTGATTTTAAAAATAGTAACCCGATGTCAGTTTTAAAAAAAATCTGCCCGAAAGGGTTACCTTTTGCCAAAATCGGTATAAATTCGCGAAATATTTCACAAAACACAAAAACAAATTCAAATGAAGAAGTTTTTTGCAATTGCCTTCATCGCTGCTACTCTCGTAGCTTGTAACGGTGGTGGCGAAGCTACTCCCGCTGCTGACACAACTGCTGCTGCTGTTGACACTGCTGCTGCTACTGTTGACACTGCCGCTGCTGCCGCTGACACTACAGCTGCCGCTCCTGCTGCTGAGACTAAGTAATCAGTTGCGCAAGTAATTGCCGAAGGCCGTTCCCCCGGGAACGGC
>DNMB01000055.1 GCA_003489485.1 Chitinophagaceae bacterium
CGCACCCGACTGAACCTGCCGGTAGTGACCGATATTCATACGGCCGAAGAGGCTGCCGCAGCTGCCCCCTACGTGGATATTCTTCAGATACCGGCTTTTTTGTGCCGTCAGACCGATCTGCTAGAGGCAGCAGGAAAAACGGGCAAGATCATCAACATTAAAAAAGGACAATTTGTAAGCGGCCCTTCCATGAAATTCGCTGCCGAAAAAATTGAAAAGACAGGCAATAGCAATATTCTGCTCACTGAAAGAGGCACCACCTTTGGCTATCAAGACCTGGTGGTCGACTATCGGAATATTTATTGGATGAAAGAGCTGGGCTATCCTGTTGTGATGGATGTTACGCACTCCCTGCAACAGCCCAATCAATCGGTCGGAGTAACGGGCGGACAACCCGAGTTGATCGAAACGCTTGCCTGCGCTGCCATTGCAGCCGGGGCATCGGGTTTATTCATAGAAACACATCCCAACCCGGCCGAAGCCAAAAGCGATGGCGCCAATATGCTGCCATTAGATAAATTAGAGGCCCTGCTAACTAAGCTGGTTCGGATCCAATCAGCCCTTATCTGAGATCTTCGATATTGATACCGGGATATTTTGCCTTGTCGAATGCAAAGAGGGCATCGGCGGCAGGCACGTTCGTCTTCATACTATTTACCGTATACGAGTAGCGATTGCCCGCATTTTCTAGCACGCGGGTATTGTACATGGTCTTGGCGGTCTTATCGACCTGCAAATAAACGGTGTGGAAATTCTTTGACTTGTCGACAGGGGTAAGCTGTATCTCTTGCACCAGCTTGGCCCCTACTTTTTTCTCACCATTGAGAACATAGAGAAAATCCTTATCGTAAAAATTAGAGAAAAGTTTTTGCGGAGTGATCATACCACTTGAAGCATCGAGGGTGCTGATCGTAACCTCATTGGCCGACTTATCGACATTCCAGACCGTTGTTCCGTTGCAGATAATTTCTTGCCCGCTAAAATTGAGTCTGTATTTGGTGCCCTTCATGGTAATGGTACCGGTCTTTGTAGACACGACTTTTCCGGCGGCATTTTCGACCTTGTAGGTAAAAGAGGCCTGCACGGTAGCAAATGACTTGAACTTCGCGCTTACCGCATCGAGGATCTTTTTGGCTTCCGGATCGTTACGGGTACTCGTTTTGGCTTGCGCAAAAAGCAGACTGCTTTGCAAAAAGGCCATTAGCAAAATAAGGAGCGATTTTTTCATGCAGGGCGTTTACAAGGGGTACAGGTGCCGCGAAGATATACCAAAACCCTAATTAGACGAAGCCGGAACGGACAGCTTTCTAAGAGACTCTACCTTAACAAGATGCTAACAAAGATCAGCTACCAAGCTGGTCCAAATGACGTTGCAGATCGGCTTCGCTCTTAATGAGCACCTCGCGGGGCTTGCTGCCCTGAGCCGGGCCCACAATACCGGCGATCTCCAACTGGTCCATCAAGCGACCTGCCCTGTTGTAGCCCAATTTCATTCTGCGCTGTAGCAGCGAAGTGGAGCCGATCTGGTGTTGCACGATCATACGAGCGGCATCGTCAAAAAGAGAATCCCTGTCGCCCAGGTCCATTTCACGTCCCTCCATTTCTTTTTCGTCTACGTACTCGGGCAATAAGAAAGCCTGTGGATAGCCTTGCTGTTCGCTGATAAAATCTACGATCTGCTCTACCTCGGGGGTATCGACAAATGCGCATTGCAAACGAGTCAACTCGCCATGGTGAGAAATGAGCATATCGCCCTTTCCGATCAATTGCTCGGCGCCTCCGGTATCCAGAATGGTACGCGAATCGATCTTCGAAGACACCTTAAAGGCTATACGCGCAGGAAAGTTTGCTTTGATGGTTCCCGTAATGATATTGACCGATGGACGCTGCGTTGCGATGATCAGATGAATGCCAATGGCACGGGCCAATTGCGCCAAACGGGTAATGGGCGTTTCTACCTCTTTACCCGCTGTCATGATCAGGTCTGCAAACTCATCGATCACCAACACAATAAACGGAAGGTACTGGTGCCCCTTTTGTGGGTTGAGCTTTCGCTTGATAAATTTCTCGTTATACTCTTTTATGTTACGAGCACCGGCCTCTTTAAGCAGATCGTATCGATTGTCCATCTCGATGCATAGCGCATTGAGCGTATGAATTACCTTTTTTGTGTCGGTGATAATTGCATCTTCTTCGCCCGGCAGCTTGGCCAGAAAATGCTTCTCTATGTGTCGGTAGATGCTCAACTCTACTTTTTTAGGATCGATCAAAACGAACTTTAGCTGCGAAGGATGCTTCTTAAAGAGCAACGACACCAAGATGGCATTCAGTCCGACCGATTTACCTTGACCCGTGGCTCCCGCCATCAGCAGGTGAGGCATCGAAGTAAGGTCCACGATATAGTTCTCATTGTCGATCCGCTTGCCGATACCAATGGGCAAGCTGTAGTTATTATGCTGAAACTTCTCTGAAGAAAGCAGGCTGCGCATGCTCACTACGGTCTTCTTGATATTGGGAACCTCTATACCAATGGTACCCTTTCCGGGTATGGGAGCGATAATTCGAATTCCCAAAGCTGCCAGACTGAGGGCAATATCATCTTCCAAATTCTTGATACGCGAAATGCGCACACCCGGCGCAGGAACGATCTCATAGAGCGTAACGGTGGGCCCAATGGTAGCGCTGATCTTTTGAATCTCTATGGCGTAATTGCGAAGGGTGTTGATGATCTGGTTCTTTTGATTTTCCAGATCGTTGTTATCCTGCACGATCTTGTCGGAGCCATGCTGCTCCAGTAAATTCAAAGAGGGATACTTGTAATTACTAAGGTCGAGCGTTGGTTCGTATGGTGGCAGATTCTCTGTTACGATCACTTCCTCTGCAGCTGCTTCTATTGGAGTGGTCTTGATCTCGAGCTCGAGGCCGTCGCCTGTCTGCGAATCGTCGTCTTCAGCGATATCAAGATCGGGCTCTTCGATGATCGGATCATCTGCTTGGGCGGGCTCCTCAGAAATGATAGACTCTAGCGGTAACGAAACCGGCTCTGCAATAAGAGACTCCTCGGGGCTTAACTCGTTTGTAGCGAGACCATCTGATAATGGCAGTTCGGAGGCAGACGATAATTCATTTGCATCTGTCTGCTCACCGGGAGATTCGTGATACTGAAATGTTTTTGCCCCGGCAGCATACATATCGTTGATGGTTTGCCCTGCAACAGGTGGCACGAACGATGCAGGAAGGGGCTGGGGTTCTTCTTTTTGCGATTCAGCCACAGCGGGCACGGGCGCAACGGAGGCCTCATCCTCTGGGGCATCGGCCAACGGATCGACAGAAAGATCGGGCGACTTGGCGGTCCGGGGCATGTTGAATCGAGGATTGAACTGCCAGATCACATAAGCGGCGGCAACGAGCAACAAAGCGACCCCGGCACCAAAAACACCCAGTGCTCCCTCGAGTTCGCGATTCAATAAGTTACCCACGCCCCCTCCAAACGCAAAGGCATTACCCGAAAAAATATAAGACATCGATACGGAGAGTACCGTTGTGCCAATGGTCACATACTTAAGGTTGCGCCATATAGAAAACACCTTTTGACGAAACAGCAAATTGACGCCCACCACAAAAAAGAACGTACAGATCAGAAAAGAGGCAATGCCAAAGGCTTTAAAAAAGAAGAAATGAGAAACCACCGCCCCCAGCCGTCCCAGCCAATTAAGGGCAGGCTTTTCTTCGTACAGAAGAGCAGAGAAACCTTGTTGCGCAATGGCCTGGTCTTGCTTCCAGGTAAAGAGATAGGAGGCAAAAGAGATGAATAGAAAAACAGACAATACCAAAAACACAACACCCACGATCTTAAGGGTCCGCTCATCACGGGCGAGTGCGATCCAGTCGATCGATTCGTCTTTTTCTTTTGTAAAGTCTCGGATGCCCTTTGCAGCAGTATCAGCGGCAGTATCAGATTTTTTAGAGGTATTGCGAAGCTTATTGGCCATCCGCACAAATATAATCAGTTTCTCTGTTTACTGATTAGGGTCCAGGCCATAAGCACCCACCCTACCACAAAATGCAAACCGCCAATGGGCGTCAAAATGAATAACCCGGGAACAGAGAAATTGAAAATTTTACCGGCCACTATAACGAAGAGGGACCCTGAGAAAAGAATCACGCCACCTAAAAAAGAAGCGGAGATCCAACGATACTGTCGATGCGTAAAACGATCTTGTGCTGTCCATAGCATCACCAAGGCCAATCCATGCCATAGCATGTACTGAACGGCGGTTTTGTAGGGCTCTAACACAGCGGGATCCGTAGAGAGTTTTTGCAAGCCATGGGCACCAAAAGCTCCTGCCAGTACCCCTAGTGCCATGATCAGCGCTCCGACTGCGCCAAAAAATTTATACATGAGCTATAGATTTTAAAAGGGCAGCAAGATCTATGTTCTCTTCATCGATCCTCACGTCTGCCTGTTCGTAGTAAAGCCGACGATCGGCTATTTTCTTTTGTATGTAAGTCAGCAGCTCCTCATTGGCTATGTTTTGAAGCAAGGGGCGCTGCTCTCGCTCGGTTCGTAAGCGGTCTGCCAATACCTCAGCGGATGGATTGATCCAAACGACCTTACCGGAGCGTTTCATGTACTCGATATTATTCAAGAAACAAGGAGTGCCTCCACCGCAAGCCATTACAAACTCCAAATGACTTTCTGTAAGGATATGAAGCAATTCTTTTTCGATGACCCGAAAAGACTCCTCTCCGTTTTTAGAGAAGATCTCTTCGATGTCCATGCCTTGGCTTTCTTCTATCTCACGGTCCAGATCATAGAAGCGAACACCTGCCTGTTGGGCCAGCAGTGGCCCCCAGTACGATTTTCCGGCTCCCATAAAACCGATCAGGTAAATACGCATCCTACCTATTTAAAGGCATTGAGTCCGGTAATATCCATGCCTGTGATCAACAGGTGAATGTCGTGTGTGCCCTCGTAGGTAATGACACTTTCCAGATTCATCATATGACGCATAATGGAGTACTCGCCGGTAATACCCATTCCTCCCAATATTTGACGGGCATCGCGACAGATCTGCGTAGCGATCTCACAAGAATTTCGCTTGGCCATACTTACTTGCTGCGGGGTAACTTTTCCTTCGTTCATCAGCACACCCAAACGCCACACCATCAACTGTGCCTTGGTAATTTCAGTAAGCATCTCCGCTAATTTCTTTTGCTGCAATTGAAATCCGGCAATGGGCTTTCCGAACTGCTCTCTTTCTTTCGCATAGCGCAGGGCCGTGTCATAGCAATCCATGGCGGCACCAAGCGCTCCCCAGGCAATGCCAAAACGGGCTTTGGTCAGACAACTCAGTGGGCCACGCAGCCCTTTTACACCCGGTAAAATATTGGTACGAGGCACGCGCACGTTATCGAATACCAACTCGCCGGTGGCTGAAGCCCGAAGACTCCACTTTCCGTGCGTGGTGGGGGTACTGAATCCCTCCATTCCCCTTTCTACGATCAAGCCGTGCACCTCGCCGCTTTCGTCTTTGGCCCAAACGACGGCCACTTGTGCAAAGGGTGAATTGCTGATCCACATCTTGGCACCATTTAAGATCACATGATCGCCATCGGCCTTGAAATTGGTTAGCATGCTGCTTGGATCGCTTCCATGATTAGGCTCTGTGAGACCAAAACAACCCAACCACTCCCCGCTGGCCAGCTTGGGAAGAAATTTCTTTTTTTGCTCCTCGCTGCCATAGGCATAAATGGGGAACATGACCAATGAGCCTTGCACGGAAGCCGTGGAGCGAACACCACTGTCTCCCCTTTCGAGCTCCTGCATCATTAAACCGTACGAGATATAATCCAATCCGCCTCCGCCATACTGAACAGGAACGGTGGGACCAAAACAACCCATTTCGCCAAGCTGTTTTACGATCTGCTCGGGAAACTCGGCACGTTGCGCATAGTCTTCAATAATGGGAGAGATCTCTTTTTTAACGTAGTTGCGAACAGACTCGCGTACTAGTTTATGTTCTTCGGAAAGAAGTTCGTCGAGTGCAAAATAATCGGGATGCTGAAACAGGTCGGTTCGAACAGCCATGGCAAAAAGATTTGAAAGGCAAAGGTAGCAAAAGCACCGCGTTCAGCCCTAGACCTGGGGAACCAGCTCGTTTAACAAAACGGCCATCTGTTGCTGGTACTGTAGCGCTTCGGCCGCGGCCCGCTCGGCAAAATCTTCTTTTCCGGAAGCAAAAATGATAGCGCGGCTAACATTTATAAGCAACCCCGCCTCCGACGTAAGGGCTCTTTTTGAAACCTCTTCGAGGCTACCGCCCTGGGCCCCTACACCGGGTACCAAAAAGAAATGATCAGGATAGTTTTTCCGGATCTCTCCCATTACAGAAGCCTGTGTGGCACCCACCACGAACATGAGATTCTCGGGGTTGCCCCATGAGGCGGCCGTTTGCATGACCTTTTCGTAGAGCATTTGTTGCCCGCAGGGCTGCAACTCAAAATCGGCCGCACCGGCATTGGAAGTAAGACCCAACACAATGGCCCATTTGCCGGGATGTTTTAAAAAGGGAAGCACACTGTCTGCTCCCATATAGGGGGCCACCGTAATGGCATCGAAAGAAGTAGCTTGAAAAAATGCCTTGGCATATTGATCGGCCGTGTTGCCGATATCTCCTCGCTTGGCATCGGCGATCAGAAAATGCTGCTGCCCGATATAGTCAACGGTCTGCTCCATGGCTGCCCAACCGCGATGACCTAACGACTCGTAAAAAGCAGTATTGATCTTATAGGCCACGCAAAGAGAACGAGTGGCATCGATGATCGATCTATTGAAGTCAAGTACACCAGAGGCGTCCTTAGAAAAATGAGAGGGAAGTTTCTCAACATCGCTGTCGAGCCCTACGCAGAGGTAGGATCTCTTTTTTAAAATTTGTTCGATAAGCTGCTGGCGAGTCATATGGTATACGAAAAGCTGGTCGAAAGATAGCACATTAAACCGTAGCGGCGATATGCTCTGCCTTAATATGGGCATTTCCCATGGCGATACTTCTTACAACTAGCGATGCAAATTGCTCAAAGGCATTTTTGGAGACCAGATCATCGCTCATCATGACCGGTACCCCTTGGTCGCCGCCCTCCCGTATGGTCTGCACCAAGGGGATCTCGCCCAGAAAAGGAATGTCGTATTCGTCGGCAAGTCTTCTGCCACCCTGCTTTCCAAAAAGATAGTATTTGTTATTGGGCAATTCGGCAGGCGTAAAATAACTCATGTTCTCTACCAGACCGATAATGGGAATTTTAAGTTGCGCCTGGCCAAACATGGCGATCCCTTTTTTGGCATCCGCCAAAGCCACGTCTTGCGGTGTCGTTACGATCACTGCACCCGTAACAGGAACGGTTTGCAACAAGGTAAGGTGAATGTCACCGGTGCCGGGTGGCATATCGATCACGAGATAATCGAGGGCATCCCAACAGACATCGGTCGCAAATTGCTTAACGGCACTACTGGCCATGGGACCTCTCCACACGACGGCATTCTTTTCGTCGACAAGCAAACCAATGCTCATCAACTTTATACCAAAACGCTCCAAGGGTACGATCATTCCTTTTCCGTTCACATCTTTCATGAGAGGGCGCTCACCGCGCACACCGAACATAATTGGAACACTCGGTCCATAAATATCGGCATCCATCAATCCCACCTGGGCACCTCCTTGCGCCAATGCCAATGCCAGATTGGCCGCCACGGTCGATTTACCCACGCCTCCCTTACCGCTGACCACTGCAATGATATTTTTGACTTGGGGAAGCACTGACAATCCATCGACCCGTTTGGTGGTGGTCTGTGCGGTAAAGTTGACCTGCACCACTGCCTCTTTGCTCACCAACAGCTGCACTGCATTGACACATGCATTCTTGATCATATCTTTCATAGGGCAAGCCGGTGTGGTCAACACCACCGTAAAAGAAACCTGTTGCCCCTCAATGGAAATATCCTTGACCATGTTAAGTGTTACCAGGTCTTTTCCCAGATCAGGTTCTTGCACATTTCGCAGGGCATCCAGTATTTGCGCTTCGGTCATGAATAGGTAAATTTTTGCTGTTCTAAAAGGGGTACAAAAGTAAACATTGCAATTGGCAATTTGTTGGGCCAATTCAGCCGGGACTGACTAATTTTGCGGAGTGAGACGCCATCTCCTTACTTCGCTGGCCCTGTTGTTGCTGTTGCCCAATCTGCTGAGAGCGCAATTCGAAACCACTCGCGATTCTGTTGTACAATTGTTCGGTGTCGTAATGACGGCCGATAGCTTGGTGGGCATTCCTGCCGTAAGCATTGTCGTAAAGGGACAGAACAGAGGTACCATCACCAATAACCAAGGTGTCTTTTCGATCGTGGTACTTAAGGGTGATCTCGTAGAATTTTCGCACGTAAGCTACCAGGGAAAGACCGTCTTGATTCCCCGCAATTTGGTAGGCAACCAATACAGCATGGTACAATTATTGGTGGCCGATACGGTCTATTTACCCGCTACCGTACTTAAACCAAGACCGACGCCCGAGCAATTCGCGAGAGACTTTGTAAATGTTCAGGTACCCGACGACCAGTACGAAATTGCCCGAAAAAATACCAATGCCACGACCCGAAGACTTTTGCTACGCACTGTGCCCGGAGATGGCGCAGAGGCCACCCGCATGCAAATGAACAAGATCGCCAATCGCGCCGTTTACCAGGGGCAGACCCCTCCTATGAACATATTCAATCCCGCCGCATGGGCGGATTTTATCGAGTCGTGGAAGCGAGGCGACTTTAAGCGAAAAAATTAATAGCAGTTTTATGAAGAACATGGCAGTTATCGGAGCCGGTACCATGGGCAATGGCATTGCGCATGTATTTGCCCAACACGGATGGAATGTAACCTTGGTGGATGTAAACGGTGTCCAATTAGAAAAAGCCGTTGCCACCATCAAAAAAAATCTGGAAAGGATGCAATCCAAAGGCACGTTGACCGAAGAGCAGGTTGCCAGCACATTGCAAAACATCAATATCCAAACTTCGCTGCCCGAAGGCGTTAGAACGGCAGAGCTGGTCGTAGAGGCTGCCACCGAAAACAAAGAGATAAAGCTAAACCTATTCAAGGCACTCGATGCCGCAGCCCCCGCACACTGCGTGCTGGCCACCAATACCTCTTCCATTCCCATTCAAACAATAGCCGCCGCTACCCAACGACCCGAAAAAGTGATCGGAATGCATTTCATGAATCCGGTGCCGGTCATGAAACTGGTCGAGATCATCAACGGGCCACAGACGGATCGCGCCATTACCCACCAGATTGTGGAATACAGCAAAGCCTTACAAAAAGTGCCCTGTGTGGTAAACGACTTTCCCGGTTTTATTGCCAATCGCATCTTGATGCCTATGATCAACGAAGCCATCTGCAGTTTGCAAGAAGGAGTGGCCGGTGTAACCGAGATCGATACCATCATGAAATTGGGCATGGCCCACCCCATGGGACCCTTACAACTGGCCGATCTGATCGGACTGGACGTTTGTCTTTCGATCATGCAGGTACTGCACGATGGATTCAAAACAGAGAAGTACGCCCCCGCCCGCCTACTTGAACAATTGGTGAGCGAAGGCAAACTAGGTATCAAAACAGGAGAAGGATTCTACCTCTACACGCCCGGAAGCAAAGACCTTGTTGTGAGTAGCCGGTTTCGTCAGTAATTTCACCGACATGACCCTTGGAGAAGCGCTACTGCACTACCAACAACTACTACAATCCGCCACCGACCCTTCAGAAGCTAAGGCCATGTCTCTGCTTCTGCTCGAGCATGTAACGCAAATCGATCGCAACGAATTACACAAACAACATCGAACACTCCTGAGCACGGAGCAACAAGAGAAACTATCGCAATTGGCGGCGCGTGTGGTAAAGGGTGAACCACTGCAGTATGCGCTTGGCGAGGCTTGGTTTTGCGGATTAAAGCTGATGGTCAACCAGTCTGTACTGATACCCCGACCCGAAACAGAGGAGCTTGTGGAGTGGATCATTGCCAATTGTCGGTTTCCGGTCTCGACCCTGCAGATAGTCGATGCAGGGACCGGAAGCGGTTGCATAGCGCTGGCCTTAAAAAGAAGGATCAGAAAAGCAAGCGTAACAGCCCTTGACATTGACCCAGCAGCGCTGGCCGTAGCTCGACACAATGCCATTCAATTGGGGATCGATATCGATTGTCTGCAAGCAGACCTGTTGAATCCATCCGCGTGGAGCCACCTGCCGATGGCAGATCTTATCGTAAGCAATCCGCCTTATATAAGTGAGCAAGAAAAAGAATCGATGAGCCATACGGTGCTGGGTTACGAGCCACATTTGGCCTTGTTCGCACCGGGCAGCGACCCATTACTCTTTTATAGGATGCTCTCCCAGTTGGCAAAAGAGAAGTTACGTTCCGAGGGGCAGGTATTTTTAGAACTCAATGCTGCCTATGCAAGCGACATTGCCGAACTATTCGTACGTGAAAATTTTCAGGTAGCGCTCAAAGAAGATATGCAAGGAAAAAAAAGAATGCTTCGCGCTTGGCGATAATGGCTCAGTCGATACGCGCTACCACTTTGGCTTTTTCTTTTTTGGCCAGCAGCATGATCTGGTATACCTCGCCATAATAAGCTGTGGTGTCGGCATTGATAACGACGGTCGGCGTATCGACCAGGTTGCGAAAACGGCGGATCTCATCGGTAAGTGCAGCCTCAAAGCGATCGGCAGAAAGAGCTGTGGTGCCCAGGTAAAATTGCTGATTACGGTCAATGGATACCATAATGTGCTGCTTGGCCTTGGTGTCTTTGGACCCCTTGGGCAACCCCACTTTAACAACATTGGGATTGGCAAGCGTGGCCACGATCAAAAAGAACATCAGCAAGATGAACAGGATGTCGTTGAGAGAGTCGGTAAAGACCTCTGATTGTTCGCTATGTTTTCTTCGAAACTTCATGTGTTGCTTAACGAGTAGGCTCTTGTAAAATGTCCAGAAAATCCGCTGCAGCCGATTCCATCTTGTGAGCGGTCTTATCGATCTGGGTCATCAGATAGCTATACAGCAAGTAAGCGATCAATCCGATAATAAGACCCGAGATAGAAGTGATGAGCTTCGTATAGATACCACCGGCAATGGTCGACACTTCGAACTCATTAGAGGTAGTGATGCTGGAAAAAAGTTGCATGAGCCCCACCAGCGTTCCAACGAAGCCAAAAATGGGAGCCGCTTTGGAGATTACCGACAGTACGCCAAGATTTTTTTCGAGTTTGTACATCTCCAGTACACCGACATTATCCATGCTCTTTTCGATGGCATCGATAGGCTTTCCGATGCGCTGAATGCCCTTGTCGACAATACGTGCCACCGGATGGCTGCTATTCTTTGCAAAATTGCGGGCCGCCACCACATTGCCCGTAACGATATGATCGCGGATAATATTCATGAAATTGGCATCGATACGACCGGCTTCTCGTATGGCAAAATAACGTTCGGCAAAAACATAGACGACCGCGAGTAACATTATACCCAAGGGGATCATGATCCATCCGCCCGTAGAGAGCAATTCCCATAAACTCAGGTACCCGTCTTGATTGGCATCCCCTGCCACTCGCTTGGCAGCCGATGTAACACTGTCGGTAATTTGCAAAAGGTTGATCATTCTCTTACTACTTTATACAAGGATTGATTAATTCCATTCTTAAAAGCACTACTCGGTAGAGGCCGTACCAGCCGATTTATGCATCAGGGCCTGTATCTGCTTCATGGTTTGCTCCATTCCTTCGGCACTGCCATCCAAAAAGATGACGTTGCCTTTCCCATACTCGGCAAAATTCTTGATGGCCTCTGTCCACATGCTGAACAAAATGACATTGGTATCGAGGTTGGCCTGTTTCATTTGCTCGGCAGCCTCTGTCATACCAGCTGCCACTTCTTTTCTGAACAAGGCCACACCCTGCCCTCGTAAACGAGCCGCCTCTTTTTCTGCCTCTGCCGAAATCTTAATAGCATTTCCATCTGCCTCGGCCGCCTTGGTCTTGGTGATGAGTAGCGCCTGGCCCTCGTTCTCGGCAGCTGCCTTGAGGTTGTTCGAAGCAACCACCTTGCTCATGGAATCCAAGATCAGTTTGTCGAACGTAATATCGTTGATCTGTAAATCTTGCAAATGATAACCCCACTCTTCTAACGAATGATCGACCTCGACCTTTACGTATTGAACGATCTCGCGGCGGAGCCCAAGCACCTCGGCTTGTTTTTTGGTCGCCACAAACGATCGGATATTTCCCTCGATGGTACGCACGAGTGCCTGCATCAGGTCTTTGTCGGCAATAAACTTAAATGCTACGTTCTTTATTGTCTGTTCTTCTGAGTTTTGTACGGAGTACAAGAGCATGCTCTTGAAGTAGACGTTGGCTTGGTCTTGCGTAACGGCCTGAAATTCTAACTCTACGGAGCGATTTTGAATCGATACCCTCTTGAATACCGTCTCTAAAAAAGGAATCTTAAAATTCAGACCAGGTCGTACCACTCGGCGATATTTTCCAAACATGGTAATAACACCGATGTAGCCTTGATTGATCGTAAAGAGCCCCGACAATACTAAGGCGATCAATAATAACAAATACCAATTTTCCCAAAGCCAGCTAAAGAATCCCATAAAAAATTTTTTACAAGTTACAACTAAGTTTTTTCCTCACAAATACTAAGCAATTGCGCCAGCACCGCAACCGCCTGTTGCATGTCCTGAACAGAAACAAACTCCCTTTTAGAATGTATCAATTGCTGGCCCGCAAATATATTGGGACAGGGCAACCCCATAAACGAAAGCCTGCTGCCGTCGGTGCCTCCCCGGATACTCTCTTGCTTGACCGCTATTTGCATCCTTTCCATGGCCTCTTTGGCCAGCGCCACCACCTGGGGGTGGCGGTCCAGCACCTCTTTCATGTTTCGATACTGCTCGGTCTTGACCCATGCATAACTAGCCCCCGGATAGCGGCCAACGACCTCTTCTGTAAGCCGCTTAAGCAACTCCTCTTTTTCGCGCAAGCCGCTTTCATCAAAATCTCGTAGCAAAAAGTGCAGCGTACACTCCTCGGACAGCCCGCTTATGCTTATCGGATGAATGAACCCTTCGCGACCAGTCGTTGTCTCAGGAGACAAACCCTTTAAGGGTAGTGAGGAAAGTAATGCACCCGCGATCTTTACCGCATTGACCAATTTGTCTTTTGCGTAGCCAGGGTGAACGATAATTCCCTGTAGCGTAATTTTTATTTCGTCGGCGCAGAAGCTTTCATCTTCGAGACTTCCCAGGTCACCTCCGTCGAGGGTGTATCCAAAATCAGCGCCCAGTTTCGCAAGATCAACATGTGCCGTGCCTTTACCGATCTCCTCGTCGGGGGTAAACAATAATCGCACTTTGCCGTGTGGCAGGGTCGGATGGGTCATCAGATAGTTCGCCAGGTCCATGATAATGGCCACTCCTGCTTTATCATCAGCTCCCAGCAAGGTGGTGCCGGAGGCCGTAATAATATCATGCCCGTGCTTTTCCTTCAAATAGGGATGTTCACTCTCTTTGATCACCTGCGAGGGATCGTCGGGCAACACAATATCTTGCCCCTGGTAATTTCTGTGTACGATGGGCTTTACACCGGCTCCACTGCAATCGGGAGCGGTGTCCACATGCGAGCAAAAACAAATAACAGGAAGGGGTTTGGGCGATGTGGCTTCGATAGTGGCATATACATACCCCCACTCGTCCACGGCTGCGTCTGTAATGCCCATCTCGTGCAATTCCTTTACCAAAAGTTCGGAAAGGGTTCTTTGTCCTTTTGTACTCGGAAAGGAGAGCGATTCGGGATTGCTTTGCGTATCTATTTGTACATAGCGCAAAAAACGCTGCTCCACAGTGTAAGCATAACGTTCGAGCATGAAAAAAATATTATGGAAGGATGATCAACGGGCTGGCCCCATCAATGGATACCAACTCCAGATCGAAGATCAGGTCTTTTCCGGCCAACGGATGATTGGCATCTAGGAGCACCGCACTCTCCTTGATCTCAGTAACGGTAACTTGAAACTGCCTGCCTTGTCCATCGTTCATCTGAAGGGGCATTCCAACGGTCACCTCCATGTCTGCAGGAAAGCGATCTTTCGGCATCTCGATTACCATTTCGGGGCTGTGCGGACCATAGGCCTCCATAAAGGGGATCTGGATGGTCTTTTTATCGCCCACCGACATACCGGTAACACCGTCATCAAATCCTTTGATGACCGCACCGCTGCCTACTTCAAATTCCAACGGCTCACGACCGGCCGACGAATCGAAGGTTTCGCCCGAAACAAGTTTACCATGATAATGCACTTTTACTTTATCGCCGCTCTTAACCGTAGCCATGCTTACATTTTTTTTAAATATCTGTGCAAGGTAACCATAATGGGGCAGCCATCGATTTATTTTTTTTGGCCATCATCCGATTGCGTATTTTTAACCTACATCAATCGTTGCTAATCTGTATGAGAAGAATTTTATTTATCGGATGGTTTTGCTTTCTTGGCTCCGTTGGTTGGGCACAAAAGACAAGTCCGGTTTCCGTTCAAGCCAAAGCTCCCGTTATTAAACCGGGCGCCGAACAGGTAAAAAGTTATCTGCCCCTGTTGCAAGGAAAGCGCGTAGCGCTCTTTGCCAACCAAACCTCCATGATCGGTACTACTCATCTGGTAGACAGCTTGCAAAAACTTGGAGTAGACATACGAGTCATCTTTGGTCCTGAGCATGGATTCAGAGGAGATGCCGATGCCGGCGAAAAAGTAGGCAACTATATCGATAAAAAAACCGGCATCCCCGTTGTATCGCTATATGGCGCCAAGCGCAGACCCGACGAAAAAGATCTCAGCGAGATCGATGTGATGCTATTTGACATACAAGACGTAGGCGTTCGTTTCTATACCTATATCTCTTCGCTTGAGGCCTATATGGAATCGGCGATGGAATTTAAAAAACCGCTGATCGTACTAGACAGACCCAATCCCAACGGATTCTATGTCGATGGACCGGTGCTCGATCTGCAATACCGCTCCTTTATCGGCATGCAGCCGATCCCTATCGTGTACGGGCTTACCATTGGAGAATATGCCAGTATGCTGCTGGGTGAGGGTTGGATATTCAAGCA
>DNMB01000028.1:0-2065 GCA_003489485.1 Chitinophagaceae bacterium
CTTAAAAGTCCGGTGACCCTACATAGAAAATCCTGGGTAAGGCCTCCAGCAGCCAACATATTATCGAATTGAAATGAATTCGATTGCGTTACGCGCAGGTAAGGCTTGATCTGCCTGATGAGCTCTGGAGTAAATCCGGCAACGGACTGCAATTCGTTGAGATGAAGCAGCGGACCGAAGATCCTTCGGTGGAGCAACAATTGATCGATCAAGGCATCGGGCAGCAACAAGAGTGCACGCAAATCTTCTTTGCTGGCCTCGTTGAGCAAAAGCGGATCTTTTAAAAAGCGAGCCAACTCTTCGAATGGGTCCTCATCCGGAGCGGGAGCAATGGGAGCCCCCAACGTACTCTCTACCGATGGCTCCGTGCGAAGAGGGATCGGTTGAGCCTGCACGTAAAAAAAGAACTGCGTACACAAAAAAAACAACGGCATAAGCAGCCTTGCCACTACTGCGTTCATGGTCCGTTGCCTTTTTTTAGCTCGGCACTTTTAAACAGACTCATTCCGTTACTAAGTCCTGTAAGCGGGTAGAGCCCCGAATAAAGTTGTACGACCGCAGCGGCGCCGACACCCAACCGAAATCCGATCCAGCACATGGTGGGAAAGCCTGAATAGCCGGCGCTGAAACCTACTTTTTTATCGGGTCGGTATTGTACCGAAAAAAATCCGGCTGCAGGCCAGCTACTCTCCTTACTTATGGCCGCAACGAGATTGACCTTTTCAGTAGGCTCATAACCTAGCAAACAACGCAAATAAGATGGGACACCACTCCCTTGCGCTTTAAATGCACTACTTGAAAACCGCAAGTACGAAATAGCAACCTTTAGTTCTGTACTGAGGGGCACACTAACCCCCAATGCCGCAACGGGTATCCAACTAGCCGATCTGCCAGCTGCCTTTTTTCTGTTCACTCCAATGGTAGCGCCCAACGCTACCTGTTCCAATATCTTCTTGGCATGAGTGACCATCAGGAGTTGGTCAAACGAAAACGGCAACCCCTCCTGGCCCACGCAAATTCCCCAGGCGCCCTCACGAATTGGCAAGACCCCTGCTGCTGCTACCTCCATCCATCCCGGTACCAAAAAACGCTGTTCGCCGCCCAATCCCCAGCCAATGCTGTTACAAGAAGCAAGGTCGGCCGGATTAATAGCCATGGAAAAAGGATGAACACCTTCAGAACGTAAAGAAGATGCCATGGCCAGTCGCTGTTGAACGGAATAGAGCAACGGCTGCCCAAAAGAGGGATCCATGCAGCAGAAAAACAAGACTACCGCACCAATAAACTGTCGCAGGCCTGCGTTAAAGCACAACTTCTTCATCCGGTAAGTTTATTACAACTGGCTCCCCGACACAAGTGTTAAAAACAAGATCGCACCATAAAAATTGCTGATAAATTGGAGTTACCTTTGACCCATGAACCTATTGGACGGTAAACTGGCTGCTGAAGCCGTAAAAGAAGAGCTGAAACTGCAAGTAGCCGAAAGGGCTGCGGCCGGAAAAAAAATTCCACACCTGGCCGCTGTTTTGGTAGGAAACAACGGGGCCAGCGCCACCTACGTGGCAGCGAAAGTGAAAGCTTGTGAGCAAACCGGATTTATATCGACCCTGATTCGTCTCGAAGACACGGTAACTAAACACAAATTACTCGAGACGATCCGGGCACTCAACGAAGACATCGATGTAGACGGCATATTGGTGCAATTACCCCTTCCCAAACATATTCCCGAGCAAGAGGTGATCGATGCTATCGATCCGCAAAAAGATGTGGATGGATTTCATCCGGTAAACGTAGGAAAGATGGTACAGGGCGCCGAGAGTTTTGTGCCCGCCACCCCGCTGGGCATTATGCTACTTCTTTCTCACAATAAGATCGACACCGCTGGACTAAAGGCAGTGGTGATCGGAAGAAGCAATATCGTGGGGCGTCCTATGAGCATACTGCTTAGCGCCAACACCAACCCGGGCAATTGCACCGTAACGCTTTGCCATTCCAAGACAAAGAATCTGGCCGAGCACTGCCAGCAAGCCGATATTATAGTGGCCGCTCTGGGGCAACCTCTTTT
>DNMB01000028.1:2440-2823 GCA_003489485.1 Chitinophagaceae bacterium
ACACGCGTAGAGGATGCCACGCGTAAAAGCGGATTCAGGCTTTTGGGTGATGTAGACTATGAGACCGTTGCCCCAATGTGCAGCTGGATCACACCCGTACCCGGTGGTGTAGGACCCATGACCATTGCCGCCCTTATGAAAAACACCTTTCTTGCTTGCTCCAGAAAATGATGAATTGATGGTGAACGCCCCCGATAACATGCTGCTTCCTGTAATGGAACAGTTCTATACCCTTCAGGGAGAAGGCTATTACCAAGGACAAGCGGCGTATTTTATTAGACTGGGAGGCTGTGACGTGGGCTGCGTGTGGTGCGATGTAAAAGAAAGTTGGGATGCGGCAAAGCATCCCCGTCAAACACCAAAGCAATTGGTTGATGCAGTGC
>DNMB01000028.1:3202-4389 GCA_003489485.1 Chitinophagaceae bacterium
CTCGATACACTTACTTCGTTATTGCGAGAGGCCGGATTGCGTTGTCATCTGGAAACATCCGGGGCGCACCCCTTGAGCGGAGAGTGGGACTGGATCTGTTTGTCTCCCAAAAAATTCAAAGCCCCGCTGCCGGCCTGTTTGCCCTTGGTGGATGAACTGAAAGTGGTCATCTATCACCACAGCGATCTGGAGTGGGCGCACGAATATGCGGCCAAGGTATCGGATCGTTGCAAACTCTATTTACAACCCGAATGGGAGCGGGCGGCCAAAGTAACTCCACTGATCGTAGAGAAGATAAAATCAGATCCTCGCTGGCAATTGAGCCTGCAGGTTCATAAATACATTGACGTGCCATGAGACCGCATACACTGTTATGTTTGATCTTACTGTTATTGCATTCCGGTATTGGCAGCGCGCAGGAGTACCGCCCCGACAAGGTGAGCAAAAAAGCAGTGCAGCTCTATGAGAAAGCCTACGAGAAGGCTTCGTCTGGCAGCAACCGCGAAGCCATCGATCTGTTGCAACAGGCCACCGATGCCGACGAAAATTATGCGGATGCGTGGATCGCGCTGGCCAAGCTGCAAATAGAGAACAAGAACTATTCGTACAGCATCATTTGTTTTAGAAGGGCACTCTCAATAGATGCCTCGTATTTTAAACCCTATTTACTCTCGTATGCCATTGCGCTGGCCGGCACAGGCGACTTTGTAAAAGCACTCGAGACAACAAACCGCTACATCGATCAGTACAAACCTTCGGGAGCAGCGCTCGAAGCCGCGCTGCAGAAGAAAAAGAATTTCGAATTTGCGACACAGCAAGAAAAAACAAGTACGACCCCCAATGACAGAACCGTTTTTGCCCCCAAGAATCTCGGGCCCACTGTCAACTCTAAGATGGCAGAATATCTGCCCTCGCAAACCATCGATGGCAAGCAACTTTTTTTTACCCGGCGCGTTGACACCTACAACGAAGATTTTTTTACCAGCAATGGTTCTCGCTCTGGCACTTGGGAAAGCTCCTCTCCTGTAAAGGGATCGCTCAATACACCGCAAAGCGAAGGAGCGATGATGATCTCGCAAGACGGAGAGTGGCTGGTCTTTACAGGCTGTTACCGAGCCGATAGCTACGGAGGCTGTGACCTTTACATTTCTTACCGGACCGCATCGGGTTGGTCCGCCGCCGCTAAT
>DNMB01000109.1:0-21991 GCA_003489485.1 Chitinophagaceae bacterium
TTGAGCAAGGTCCAACTTACCCCTTAAAAAAGCACGCTGGGTAAAATCGCCCGGGCGAGCCAGTCTCGCTCCCTCGATAATGCAGGCCGCTATGATCTCTTGCAACACATACGGCGAACCATGACAACTAAACTCTATTACGTCTTCTCCAGTGTAAGACCTGGGATTCTTAAAGAGCGAAACCACTACCTCGTCGAGTGTTCGTTGCTGATGGGTCAGTAAGCCCACATGCAGGGTGTGCGAAGGTTGTGCAGAGAGTTTCTTCGACAAGAACAACCGATCCGCAATAGACAAGGCGTCGGGTCCGCTCATGCGAATGACCCCGATAGCGCCCACCCCCGGTGGTGTGGCCAATGCCACGATCGTATCGTCCCAACCCTGCAGTTTGTTCATCGGGAGCAAAAGTAACTTAAAAAAAAAGTCCCCTACGAAAGGGGACTTGATAAGATGTTGAACTCATTATTATTCTCCCTCGACACGGAAGGTGATAGGCTGCTTACGATAGGCCTTTACCTGGCGACCATTTTGGATGGCGGGGTTCCATTTAGGACCACGCTTAATAACGCGCATAGCTTCTTCTTCCATGCCATATCCGTGGTTGGTAAGGGCACGCACATCGCTAATGTTACCCTCTTTGTCTACCACGAACTGAACAACGGTAGTGTAAGTTCCTTCGGGAGCACCATTGTCGGTGGCTACCTGACCGTTGGCATTGCGCTCCAAATACTGACGCCACTTGCTGTCACCGCCGGGAAAGCTGGCTTCGATCTCTACTTTGTCGAAGATCTTATTATCGTCGAACTTCTCTTCTACGATCTGCTTACCCTGGTCGATATCGACCGGTGCGGCCAGTCCCTCGTCCTTGATACCCTCTACGTTGACCACGTCGATCTTGGCTTCTTTCAATTCTTCTTGTGGTGGCGGGGGTTTTTCTACTTCCTCATCCTTTTTGATGACAGGGGGAGTAAACTGCTTCATCTCTACCTTGGGAGGCTCCTGCTTGGGAGGAGGAGGCGGCGGAGGTGGCGGGGGTTCTTTTTCTTCTTGCTTTACATCTTGCAGGGTCATTTCGTTGATCTTGACCTTGGCATTGTCGTTATCGCTGAGGGTCTTGTTCAAGAAAGAGATCAACAGGATCAATGCGGCCGTAGAGGCCGTGATGATCAGGGCGCGCTTAACGCGCTTGTTGTACGTCTTGCGCAGGTCATACGCACCGTACTCTTTGTTTCTCCCCTCAAAGACGATATCGAGAATGTCTGCTGTTAATATTTTATTTAATTCCATGCTCTTTTTTTTCAGTTACTACTTGATACCGTTGGACTCTTCTGTCTTTTTGATCAGCTCGTATTCGACCTCGCCGATCTTGACCATTGCGTAGGTACGCACCTGATTGATGGTCATCTCATCGAGGATGTCTACCGTGTTTTTGTAGGTGGCATCATCGCTGGGTTTGATGATGACTACAAAATCTTTATCGGCGCAATTGCTGACAGGCTTACCCTTTGCTTTGGCCTCGGCCTCGCAGGCGGGGTCAGGACGTTGGTAATAGCGATCCATCACCTCTTTCTTTTTGTTGACGATGATATCGCGGATCCCCTTAAAGGTGGTCTGCTTAAAGTTGTTGCCCGTGGCATCTACCACCAGCTTTCCTTCGTAGTAGTACACCTGATCGCCCTTGCCCAGCATGATGGTGAGCACCGAAGATTCCTTTACCTCGGTTTGCTCGTCTTGCTTCTTAATATCCTTTGGCATATTAAGATCGAGCGTGGTGGGAGAGCTCATGGTCGCGGTAAACACAAAGAATGTGATCAGCAGGAACCCAAGGTCCACCATGGGGGTCATGTCTACCCGGGTAGAAAGTTTTTTGGCTTTCTTTACGCCCGGGCCCTTTTTACCGCCCTGTTCTGCACCACTATCTATACTTGCCATAGTGTAATGTAATTGGAGTTAGATAATTTATTTTTTCTCTTGCTCAGATTTGTACAAGGCCGTTCCAACCGGTACATCATCTAGTTGAGTGACCAGGTTGTACTTGAACTCCTCGTTCTTTTTGAGCGCCTGCACCACCGCATTGAAGGTCGGGTACTTCGAAAGTCCGTCTCCTTTAATGAGGTAATTCAGCTTTTCTCCGGCAAAGGCCGCCTTGGCTTCCTTGATCCACCAAACCAGCTGGTTGTTGAGCGTATCGAGCACGGGAATACCGGGCTGACTCAGCTTGGTCTGATCTTTAAAATCGGTGGCCAGCAACTGCTTTAATCCACCAAAAGGAACACCCACTAGGTAGGTCTTGCGGAAATTAGACATCTCATCAGGCGATAGTCCCAGGTTTTGACTGGTATTGATACCGCGGATGATCGCATCGTACTTGGAGGGGTCTTTTTCGGAGAGAACAGTAAAGTAAACCCTGTTGGCCGAGTCGATCGAGATCATCACGGCATTATTCTCTGGTAATTTTTGCGACAGCACCGAGCCGGGCGTAGTGATCTCCACGGGCTCCGGCGGCTTGAACTTTGTCGCCATAATAAAGAAGGATAGGATCAAGAAGGCTATGTCCACAAAGGGGGTCATATCCGTGTCCGTACTCCTCTTTGGTATCTTGGCACTTGGCATGGGTACGAAAATTTAATTGGATGAATGGATAGTACGTTGCAAAAAAATGCAGCTTGTATTATTTATACAAAGAAGCAAAGCTTTGCGTAAGCGTAAAACCAGACTCATCTATACCATGTGTGATAGAATCAATTCGGGTAGTGAACATGTTGTACAAGATCAGGGCAATGGCTGATGTACCGATACCGAGAGCCGTGTTATAGAGGGCCTCAGAGATACCAACCGCCAGGTCAGCCGCGGCACCACCACCACCTTCTTCACCGAGAGCGGCGAAAGAACGGATCATACCGAGTACCGTTCCAAGCAGGGCGATCAGGGTACCGACAGATGTGATCGTAGAAAGGAACACCAGATTTTTTTGCAGCATGGGCAATTCCAGTGCAGTGGCCTCCTCTACTTCCTTTTGAATGGCGATCACTTTTTGATCGGTAGACATGCCCGATTCATTGATCATCTCTTTGTAACGACGCAGACCGGCCTTCATTACGTTGCCTACTGAACCTTTTTGCTTATCGCACTCGGCAAGGGCAGCATCCACGTTGCGGCTAGCGAGTTGAAATTGGATCTTGCGAACGAAATCGTCAATGGGTCCGTTGCCCAATGCACGACGAATGGTCAGGTAACGCTCGATAGAGAATACCACTACCATTAAAAACATTCCGATCAGCAGGGGTACGATAATTCCTCCCTCGTAGATGCGATGAAAGGCATCTTTGGGACCCATGTGGTGAGGCCAGAATCCTCCAGAAGGATCGGGTTCATTGAATCCAGAAGCATCTCCCATCATAAAACGCCAGATAGAATAGCCTGCGAGTACACACACGAGAGGAGCGATCCAAGAAATGGAATTTCCGCCATGCTTAGCAGGAGCTGAAGAAGATTTAGAAGCAGCTGTTGCAGTTGGTTTAGTCTCTGCCATGATCGTTGTTTTTTAGTGTTGAGTTATTAGGTTTTAAAGTTTTAAAAACACCCCTTCGTGTTACCGAAGGAGGGTCAAGTTAAGGATTTTTTGAAATGCAATAACCCGAACCAATTAATTTGATATTAATTTGACGGAGGCTGCCAAAAACGGCAAAAAAGAGGGTAAAAATTGTGGAAAATCAGGGGTTACTCGTAACGAAGCGCCTCTATGGGGTTTAGCTTACCGGCTTTGCGGGCAGGATAGAGACCTGCCAGCAGCCCAACCAGGGTACAAATGAAGATACCATAGAACACCCAATTCCAGGGAATCACAAACCCGGTGCCCAGCACGAGCGCAAATAGATTGCCCACCGCTACCCCCAGCAAGATCCCGAACAGGGCACCCAATACACTGATGATGATCGCCTCGAGCAAGAACTGACGGCTTACCATTTTTCGCTTGCCGCCGATAGCCTTGATCAGTCCTACTTCGCGGGTACGTTCCGAAACAGACACAAGCATGATGTTCATAAGACCGATGGCGGCGCCAATGAGCGTGATCAGCCCGATCACAGTAGCCGAGATGGTAAGAAAGCCCAAACTGTTCATGGCTTTTTCAGCAATGCTGTCGCTGCGGTCGATCACAAAATTATTTTCTTCGGTGGTATGCAAACGCCGCACAGAGCGAAACAATGATTCGGCCTCACCCATGGCGGCAGGCACGAGTTCTATCTGTGAGGCCTGTATGGCTATGTTAAAAGAACCGGCTCCTCCAAAATTGCGATAGACATTATTGTATGATGTCACGATCATGTTATCGCGACTGAATCCGAAAGAAGAACCCTTACTCTCGAGCACCCCCAAGACCCTATACGGGATCGAGTTGACGCGAACGACTTTGTTGACCGCCGAACGATACCCCTGTTTGAACAACTTGTTGGCTACATCAAAACCCAATAGGCAAACATTACGACCCGTCTGCACATCGATACTATTCATGTTGCGGCCTGTCTCGATGGTAAAGCCATTGAGGGCAAGAAAATTTTCATCCCCACCCTGCACCATTACATTGGGGCTGGTCTTAAGGGTCTCGTAAGACACGATCGAATTGCGCCCCCCGAACAAACTGATGCTTTTGACCGACGGAAAATCAAACGTAGATAAAAAAAGCTCGGCCTGATCGCGGGATATTTTTTTGTCGAGATTCGAAGTGCGCTCTTTTTTCTTTCCTTTCTTGGAGAGCTTCATGTCGTTGCCATCCCCACCGCCGCCAAAGCGAATGTTTCGGGCCTTGTAGCGAATGGTAAAGCCACTGGCACCCATACTGGAAAAACTCTCGGTGAACTTCTGGTTCATGGCCTCGATCGCGGTGATGATGCCTACCAGGGCCATGATACCAAATGCAATGATAGACACGGTCAAGCCGGTTCGAAGCCGGTTGCCCCGTATGGTGCGAAAGGCAAGTGAGAATATGTCTGCGAACTTCATCATCGAAAGGTGAAGGTACCACCGCTACGGCCCTCCGCAAAGAAAAGCTTGATGAGCGGTAAAAGGAGATCAGAAATAAAGCAACCCGATCAGCCACTCAGGGAACAGGCCTAACACGACGACCGATAGGGCCATCACCAATAACTGGGCGGTAAACAGGTTGTCGAATACAAGGGGCTCTGGCTGGGTGACAGGCTTAAAGTACATGGCCTGAATGACCCTGAAATAGTAATACACGCTAACGGCAGCCATGATCAGCGCAAAGAGCGCCAGCCACAAACTCATTCCCAATGCCGCCTTGATCATATAGAATTTGGCGAGGAACCCGCCCGTGAGCGGTATGCCGGCGAGTGAGAGAAAAAAGATGGCCAGTGCGGCGGCTACCCAGGGGTAACGGCCGGCCATACCGTTAAATGCCTCGAACGAATAATCCTTCATTCGCGTAAGCACCGCAAAAATTCCGATGGTGGCCAATGAGTAGGCGGCAGCATACAACAGTAGCCCTTCTTTGGCTGCCGTGTTCATGGCATAGACCGCCAACAACATGAAACCGGCCTGGGCAATACTGGAATAAGAGAGCATGCGCTTTACACTCTGCTGAAAAACTGCAGTAACATTACCTACAAGCATAGTAAGAGCGGCAAGCACCGCTACCCACCATTGCCAGGTACTGAGCTGCAAGGCAAAGCTTCGGTCAAACAATCGTACAAAGGCTGCAAAGACGGCCACTTTTACTACGGTCGCCATAAATGAGGTGAACACGGTGGGAGCACCATCATATACATCCGGGGTCCAAAAATGAAAAGGGGCGGCAGACACCTTAAAGGCCATCGCGATCATAAGAAGTAACATACCCGATACCAGCAAAGAACTGGATAGACGTATGGAATCGGCCACGCTAGTGAGGGCAAAACTTCCGCGGGCTCCGTACACCAAGGCGATTCCCATCAATAAGATACCAGATGAAAAAGCACCCAGTAAAAAATACTTTAATGAAGCTTCGTTGCTCTTTAAATTCTTCTTGTCGCTTCCGGTCAATATATAGAGCGGAATAGTGATGATCTCTATGCCAAGGAACAGCATCAACAACGACTCAAAGGCGCTGACCATGAGCATTCCGCATATAATAAAGAACAAGAGCGCCAGATAATCGGAAAGGTTATTGCCGATCTTTTCCATGGCAGACCCACTGATCATCACGTAGCACAGTACCGCTGCCAATATAATCGTATTGAACAATAAGGAATAGGTTTCGAACTGCAACATACCGGTGGTATCGATCGACACCAGTTGCCAGCCCTGCAGCTCGGCTAGGTTAAGACCCAGCAAGATCGCAATGCCTATCAATGCGATGGTACGAATGGTTGCAGCACGTTTAATGGCGATGCCGCTAAACATCATGATCACTCCCCATAAAGCCGAAACAAGTAATGCATTCATATATCGGAGTACTTAGAATTTTCTGAATAGATAACTAATGTCAACCTGTCTGAATAATTGATCGGTATACTGGGCCGTTACATCGAGTAAGGGCTGCGGAAAAAATCCAAAGAACAAGATCAACACAACAATGATCAGCAGCACCAGTTGCTCCAAGAGCGATAACGTTATAGGTTGCGCAGTGACAGAATTGGGCTGTCCGAAGAAGACCGAACGGATCATACCCAGGGTATAGACGGCCGATAAAATAATACCCAGTCCGGCTGCTACTGTCAGCACCAAAAAGTAGTTCGACTTCGTAGCCAGCAGGCCGGTGAACATCAGCAACTCGCCCACAAAACCATTGGTGAGTGGCAACGCGATATTGGCCAATGCAATGATGAGCATAAATATGGTCAACACAGGAGAATGCTGTGCGATGCCGCCCAATGCGGAGATCTTGCGGGTCCCCGTGTTACGTTCGATCAGGTCGACCAATAGCCACATGCCCAAAATATTGATACCATGCGAGAATAGTTGAAAACAAAGCCCCTGCAGAGACGTTACGTTGGCTGCAAAGGCCGCTGCCGTCATTAAACCGATGTGAGCAATAGATGAATACGCCACCAGGCGCTTAAGATCATCCTGCCGCCACGCGATCAGCGAGGCATAGACAATTCCCGCAATGGAAAGGCCCATGATCACGTCACCCCATTGATAAGCCGCGATGGGAAAGATCGGCAACAACCAACGAAGTATACCCAGTATACCCATTTTGACCATCACGGCACTGAGCACGAGCGTAACAGGCGTGGGTGCCTCTTCGTAGGTATCGGGCTGCCAGGTATGAAATGGGAACATAGGAAGCTTGATGGCAAATGCAGGCAACAACAACCACAACAACCACGACTGCTGGGCGGTGGTGAGCTTTACTTTTAAGAGTGCATCGAGCGCGAAAGATTTTTCTGGCGTCAACGATTGCAGATAAATCAGACCGGCCAGTAAAAGAACGGAGCCTAAAAAGGTATAGATAAAGAACTTGAACGTAACGGCGATACGGCGCGGTCCACCCCAGATCGAACTCAAAAAGTACATGGGGATCAGCGCCAACTCCCAGAAGAAATAGAACAGCAATCCGTCGGTGGCTAAGAATACGCCCATCATACCGGCCTGGGCCAACAAGAGCCATCCATAAAAAGCGGCACTTCTCTCTATGGGCTTTTCTAGCATGTACAACGCCAGTAAAAAGTACACTATTGCAGTTAGCAAGCAAAGTACACTGGCCAATGGGTCGAGAGACAACGAAAATGAACTGCCCACACCTTGCAACCAAGGGGCTGAGAATGCGGACAGAGCAGGCTGCTTAAAGCAAGTCAGCGCCAGCAACACAAGGGTCAAGAGCAAGGCGGTAGAAAAAGTAAAGACCAGACTAACCAATTTCTTGTTGGTGCCGGCCCCAAAAGAAATAATACCACCTAGCAGGGGAATCAATAATATCAATAGTGCAATCATAAGCGTATCCGCCGAGCGGTTGGTTTATTTTCTTACAAAAAATTGAATGACGAGCATGATCGCCATGCTTAGTACCATCAAAAGCACATAGACGCCCACTTGCCCGCTTTGTACCAAACGAAGCTGACGCGCACTGTACTGTACGGCACGCCCTACTCCATTGACGAGTCCGTCAATAACGCTCGCCTCTACCACCTCACGCAGCCATCCTGCCAAAGCGCTAAGCGGGCGCACAATAATTTTATTGTACAACTCATCTACATACCACTTATTCTCCAATAAGTTTACGAATGCATTAGCAGGCGCACCGGGCTGGTAGTTTCGATAACGTACCCATGCGGCTATGATCATCGCCAATACCAAACCGGTAGAAAGGGCCATGAGTGCATACTCCGTTTCGTGCGATACAGTATGCGACAGCACTGGAATAACCGGTGATAAGAAATGATGGAGGGCCTCTGCATCAGGAACCAACGCGGCCGGAATGCCTACCCATCCACCAATGATGGAAAGCACTGCCAACACCATGAGCGGTACAGTCATGGCCCAGGGGCTTTCATGCAAGTGATGTTGCTGCTCTTGGGTGCCTCTGAAACGTCCGGAGAAAGTAAGAAACAATAAGCGGAACATGTAGAAAGCTGTGAGTAAAGCGGCCAACAAGGCTAATGCATACTGAAGAGGCGAGTGCAAAAACACACTCAGTAAAATAGCGTCTTTCGAGAAGAACCCACTAAAAGGAGGAACCCCCGCTATGGCGATACAACCGATCAAAAAAGTAATGTAAGTGATACGCAGTTTTTTAGATAATCCGCCCATGTTTCGGATATCCTGCTCTCCTCCCATGGCATGGATCACACTGCCGCTTCCCAAGAACAACAACGCCTTAAAGAAAGCATGCGTCATAACATGAAAAACAGCCGCGGCATATGCACCCGTACCCAACGCCAAGAACATAAACCCAAGTTGACTGACCGTTGAGTAAGCAAGAACTTTTTTAATATCATTTTGTGCAATGGCGATCGAGGCAGCCAGCAGCGCGGTCAATAGTCCCGTCCAGGCAATAATGTGCAGTGTGGCGGGCGCCAGCGAATACAACAGGTTGCTTCTGGCGATAAGATAGATGCCGGCCGTAACCATCGTAGCAGCATGAATGAGGGCAGAAACGGGTGTGGGACCCGCCATGGCATCGGGAAGCCAGGTATAAAGTGGCAACTGTGCGCTTTTACCGGTGGCGCCGATAAAGAAGAGCAGCGTAATCACCGTAATATCGGTTCCGGTAAACTTGGCCGTGAACTGGTGTTGTTGTACAAAAGAGAACACATCTTGAAAACCTACCGCACCTGTTTTGGTAATGATCCAGAAAAGGGCTACCAGAAAGGCAAGGTCTCCTATGCGATTCATGATAAAGGCCTTGTTGGCAGCGGCGGTATAGGCAGGATTTTTGAACCAGTATCCGATTAACAGATAAGAGCAAAGCCCCACTCCTTCCCATCCCATGAACAAGATCACGTAGTTGGCTCCCAACACCAGCAGCAGCATCGAAAAGACGAACAAATTGAGGTAGGCGAAGTAGCGTGCGAATTGATCAGGTGATTCGTCGTGCATGTAAGCCGTAGAATACACATGGATCAAGAATCCCACACCGGTTATAATAAGCAAGAACAACGAAGAGAGCGCATCGAGCTGAAACGAAAAGGGTATGGTAAGCGAACCGACTTTGATAAAATCGAAGTAATGCACCACTGCACTGTTACCGGCCTTTACCTGAAAGAAGATGAATAGACTCAGTACAAAAGCACCCAGCACGGTACCGGAACCTATCCATCCGACCAACGTTTTGGACAGATGATGACGCCCGAGTCCGTTGATCATCGCTCCCAGCAGAGGCAGCAGGGGGATCCAGTAAGCCAATTGAAAAACATCTTGCATAAACAACCTGTATAAGTGATCAGTGTTTTAATCGATTCAAGAAATTAATGTCGACCGAGTGTACGTTGCGATACATCATCACAATAATGGCCAGCCCCACGCTTACCTCGGCTGCCGCTACCACCATAATGAAGAACACGAACAATTGCCCGTCCACGCCGGCCTGCGTGGCCAATTGACCTGCCTCAATAGCGGCTTGGTAATGCATCTTAGAGAAAGCAACCAAGAGTAAATTGACCGCATTGAGCATAAGCTCTATGCACATAAAAATGATGATGGCATTGCGACGAGTAAGCACCCCCACCATTCCGATAGTGAACAAAGCCAGTGACAAGAACAGATAATAATTTATAGGCATGTTTTCAGCGTTAATCTTTTTTTCCAATAACGACAGCTCCCACCATCGCACTCAAGAACAGGATACTCGAGATCTCAAAGGGCACCACATAGCGGGTAAATAGTTCGTTACCGAGTACCTTGATGAGACCTACCTGCCCATCCATGACCATGGCCGAACGGCTCTTGAGCTCTGAATCCTTGAGCGCGGCCACCAACACCAATAGAAAGATGCCGCCACTGACCGTACCGGCCAGGGTCAACCAGCGCTTATTACCCGAGGCGCCTTCTTGCCTGGCATTCATCAACATGATCACGAACAAGAACAAGACCATGATGGCACCGGCGTACACGATAATATTAACGATGGCTAAAAACTGGGCATTGAGCAAAATGTAATGACCAGAAATGGCGAAGAAGGTCACGATCAACCAAAGCACACTATAGACCGGGTTCTTGCTTGTTATCACCATCAGGGCGCTGAAGAGAGCCACGACCGATAAGACCCAAAAAAGAATTTGCACGATACTCATCTCAATTAGTATGGGTTGTTGAATGCTGAGGCTTACGATCACCCAGCGCTTTTTGGTATGCTTCGCGCTCGGTTACGGGATTGGGGATCAGCAATTCTTCTTTTGAATAAATAAATCCTTTACGAGCATAGTTAGCTGGTGCAAAGGTTTGCGACAGGTAGATGGCGTCTTTGGGACAAGCCTCTTCGCAAAGTCCGCAGAAAATGCAACGCAACATATTGATCTCGTACTTGGCCGCGTATTTTTCTTCGCGATACAAGTGCTCTTCGCCAGATTGTCTTTCGGCAGCTTCCATCGTGATGGCCTCGGCAGGACAAGCCACGGCACAAAGTCCGCAGGCAGTACAATTTTCGCGCCCGGCCTCATCGCGGTTCAGCACGTGAAGGCCGCGGAATACCTTGGAGAAACTGCGCTGCTGCTCCGGATATTGAATGGTGGCCTTTTTCATGAACATGTGACGAAGCGTAATGGCCATGCCCTTGGCGATATTCCACAAATAAATGCTCTCGAGCCATGTCATAGGGCTGCGATCGACCGGTTTAGCTCTTTGCGTTAGTTGCATACAGTTCCTTATTATAGCATCACTTGTTTAAGAATAGCATCAATGCCGCACTGATCAGCATGTTGATTAGTGCAAGCGGAATCAATTTCTTCCATCCCAAATTCATCAGCTGGTCATAGCGAAAACGAGGGATCGTCCAGCGAATCCAGATAAATACGAATAAAAAGAACGAGACCTTGGCCATCATGACCGCAAAGGTCAACATCGATAAGGTCAGGGGCGAACCCTGCCAGGCTGCTTCGTCGAAGAACGGAATATCGTATCCTCCAAAGAACAACGTTGCCATCACCGCACTGCTCACGAACATATTGATGTATTCGGCAAACAGGTAAAAGCCCAGCTTCATCGAAGAATACTCTTGGTGATAACCAAAGTTCAACTCGTTCTCCGCCTCGGGCAGATCGAATGGTGTGCGGTTACATTCCGCCAGGGCGCAAATAAAAAAGATCAGAAAGCCCAGCGGCTGGTAGAGTACGTTCCATCCATGCTGCATCTGGTATTCGACCATAGCGCTCATCTTGAGTGAGCCGGTCATGAATAAAACGGCGATCAAGGCCAACCCCATGGGTAATTCGTACGAGACCATCTGTGAGGCACCGCGAATGGCCGCGATCAAGGAAAATTTATTGTTCGATGCCCAGCCACCGATCATGATACCATACACACCCACGCTCACGATACCAAACACGATCAGTATGCCCATGTCGACATCCGCTACCTGTAATGCCACCGTTCGCGTTGCCCCTACGTATGATGCTCCCCAGGGAATGACCGAACTGGTGATGAGCGCAACGATCATGGCCAACGCCGGACCTAGCAAGAACAAGAACCGGTTAGAGCTGGTGGGAGTGATCTCTTCTTTAAAGAATAATTTTCCGCCATCGGCCAACGGCTGAAAGATCCCAAAAGGACCTGCGCGGTTGGGTCCCATACGATCTTGCATCCAGCCGGCGATCTTTCTTTCGGCCAGTGTAGTGTACATGGCAATAAAAAAAGACAATCCGATCAGCGCACCGATCAAGATCAGCTTTTCCAGAATATACCAACTATCTATTGCAGTTAAATACATGGTCATAACATTAGGCCTCTTTGGGAGCGGGTGAATTAAAATCCGATCCGGTGGCTGCACCCGGCAATTGACTCAGCTCTATCTTATTTACTTCACTTACGTCATGGATATCCATCATCAATTTGGGCGCACGGCCTCCCATTACCTCGGGCAGTGTCTCTTTGGGCGTTTGCAATGCACTGTAATGACCTTGCGAGATCACAGAGTGACGGTTAACGTTGACAGGCCCTTCGATGACCCAGTCGCTGGCCGCCTTCTTATCGAAACGGCAGGTATTACAGATCCAACCCGGCTTACCGTCGTAGCTGCATACCTCACCCCACTCATCTTTGCGGGCCGTTACACGCAGCACCTCATCACCGCGCTGCCAGAGCGTTACCTTACCACAGCAATCCGGACAATCGCGGTGTGCCAATACAGGTTTGGTAAACCACACCCTGTTCTTGAAACGGAAGGTCTTGTCGGTGAGCGCTCCCACCGGACATACATCGATCATGTTGCCACTAAAATTATTATCGATGGCCTTAGAAATATGCGTAGAGATCTCGGCATGATCGCCGCGGTCGAGTACCCCGTGCACGCGCTGATCGGTCAGTTGATCGGCCACATAGGTGCAACGATAGCATAGAATACAGCGCGTCATGTGCAATTGAATATAAGGTCCGATATCTTCTTTTTCGAACGTGCGACGCTCGAACTCGTAGCGCGTACCTTCTTTGCCGTGCTCATAGCCCAGGTCTTGCAAATGACACTCACCGGCCTGGTCGCATACCGGACAATCCAATGGATGATTGAGCAGTAAAAACTCCACTACCCCGGCCCGGGCATCCTTTACTTTATCGCTGGTGATATTTTTTACGACCATTCCGTCCATAACGCCCGTGCGGCAACTGGCCACGAGTTTGGGCATCGGGCGCGGATCGGCCGCAGAGCCCGCGGCCACTTCTACCAGACAGGTACGACACTTTCCACCACTGCCCTCGAGCTTGCTGTAGTAGCACATGGCAGGTGGTGTAACGTCTCCTCCGATCTGACGAGCCGCATTCAAAATGGTAGTACCGGCAGGCACCTCTATCGTGATGTTATCGATAGTGACCTTTACGGTGGGGATGGTATTTTTTGTATCGGACGACATACGTTGTTTGATTGATGGGTCTATGCCATTACAGGATTGGGTACATGAATAGGATCTGCATAGTGCATGAGTCCATAATTACGCTGCTGTGCTTCTTGCGGATGCAAAACGTGCCATTCGAATTCGTCTCTGAAATGACGAATGGCCGCTGCTACCGGCCAGGCCGCCGCATCGCCAAGCGGACAGATCGTATTGCCTTCTATCTTGCGCTGGATATCCCAGAGCAGATCGATATCACTCATTTTACCTTTGCCCGTTTCGATGTTCCATAAGATCTTTTCCATCCAACCGGTTCCTTCTCTGCAGGGAGAACATTGTCCACAGCTTTCGTGACGGTAAAAGCGTGCCAACGTATAGGTATGGCGTACCACACACTGGCTGTCGTCGAGTACAATAAAACCACCCGAGCCCATCATGGACCCGGATACAAAACCACCATCGGCCAGACTCTCGTAGGTCATCATGCGGGTCTCTCCCTTGGCGGTCTTCAGCAATAGGTTGGCTGGTAAGATCGGCACGGACGATCCGCCGGGAATACAGGCCTTTAGTTTTTTGCCGGCCGGAATGCCTCCGCAATATTCATCACTGTAAATAAATTCCTCTACCGAGATGGTCATATCGATCTCGTAGACGCCGGGCTTGTTAATGTTGCCGCAAGCAGAGATCAGTTTGGTGCCGGTCGATTTTCCGATCCCGATCTTGGCATATTCCTCGGCTCCGTCGTTGATAATAGGAACGACGGCCGCGATGGTCTCGACGTTGTTGACCACCGTAGGACAACCCCATAAACCTTTAACGGCAGGAAAAGGAGGTTTGATGCGCGGGTTCCCTCTCTTTCCTTCGAGCGATTCAAGCAATGCAGTTTCTTCTCCGCAGATATAGGCCCCGGCACCGCGATGTACATAAATATCACAATCAAATCCACTGCCTAAAATATTCTTACCCAACCATCCGTTGGCCCTTGCTTCGTCTATGGCCCGCTCCAAGATCTCGGCCACCCAAACGTATTCACCTCGAATGTAGATGTAAGAGCGATTGGAACCGAGTGCATACGAAGCCGTGATCATTCCTTCAATGAGCAAGTGCGGAATAAATTCCATCAGGTAACGATCCTTGAATGTTCCGGGCTCTGATTCGTCTGCATTGACCACCAGATAACGAGGTACCCCTTCTGGCTTGGCCAAAAAACCCCACTTCATTCCCGTAGGGAATCCGGCACCGCCACGTCCGCGCAATCCGCTTTTCTTGACCTCTTCAGTTACCTGATCGGGGCTGAGCGATTTCAGCGCCTTCTCCACACTGCGGTATCCGCCTTCGCGACGGTACACTTCGTACGTGCAGATGCCCGGTACATTGGCTTTTTCAAGTAATAATTTTCTTCCCATATTCTTACCCCAACGGGGCTGCGTTTCTTTTTTTATGTTGTTGCCACGGTTGACTGTCCAGAACAAGAAGCGATCAGCTCATCGATCTTTTGACGGGTGAGATGCTCTCGGTAATTTTTTCCCAGTTGCAGCATCGGCGCATAGCCGCAGGCGCCCAAACACTCCACCGTTTTTAGTGTGAACATACCATCTGCCGTGGTTTGGCCCGGACGAATGCCCAGCTTTTCGTAGATGTAAGCCACGATCTCTTCACTGCCATTGAGCATGCAGGGGCCGGTCTGGCAGACTTCTAACAGATGTTTTCCGATCGGTTTCAGATTGTACATGCTGTAGAAAGTAGCTACCTCGTACACTTCGATGGGCTCCAACTGCAAGAGTGTGGCCACATAGTCCATGGTCTCTGTACTCAGCCATCCCCCAAATTCCTGCTGCGCCAAGTGCAACACCGGAAGCAACGCACTTTTTTGGCGTTCTTCGGGGTAGCGCGCAATGATCTGCTGTACCTCTTTTAATTTATCGGCTGAAAAACTCACGCTCATGTTCTGATTCGTTTTTTCTTTTTTATAGTCAGTTGACTTAGGCATCCATTTCGCCCGCGATCAGGTTCAAGCTACTCATGGTAATGATCGCATCGCTTAGCATGGCCCCTTTTACCAACTCCTCAAAAGCCTGGTAGTAAATAAAACAAGGTCTTCTAAAATGCAATCGATAGGGCGCTCTTCCGCCATCACTGATCAGATAGAACCCCAGCTCGCCATTTCCTCCCTCTACGGAGTGGTACACTTCTCCGGCCGGAATGTCGGTCTCTCCCATGATGATCTTGAAATGATAGATGAGCGCTTCCATTTTAGTGTACACATCTTGCTTGGCAGGAAGATAATACTCCGGCACATCGGCATGGTATACTTCGGCATCCGTACCGGTAAAGGCTTGTACCTTCTGGTAAGCCTGTCTGATGATGGACAAACTCTGCCACATCTCTTGTTCGCGCACCAACCAGCGGTCATAACTGTCTCCGGTGCTGCCCACAGGAATGGTAAACTCAAAATCTTGATAGCTGCTGTAAGGAGCATGAACCCGCACATCATAATCTACCCCGGCCGCACGCAGATTGGGGCCGGTAAATCCGTAGTTCAGTGCTCGCTCCGCACTGATGCCACCAACACCAATGGTGCGGTCCATAAAGATGCGGTTGCGTTGAAACATGTTCTCGAATTCTTTGAGCGCCTTGGGATACTCGTCAAGGAATTTTTCGAGCTTCTGAAAAGCGATATCGTTAAAGTTGCGTTCAAAACCACCAATGCGACCCATGTTGGTCGTTAAGCGAGCCCCGCAGATCTCTTCGTAGATCTCATAGATCAGTTCGCGGTATTGCATCACGTACAAAAAACCGGTATAGGCGCCGGCATCTACCCCCATGATCGAATTACAGATCAGGTGATCGGCAATGCGAGCCAATTCCATCACAATGACCCTCAAGTAATCGACGCGCTTGGGTGTAGTAATGCCCAGCAATTTTTCGCACGTCATGTGCCAACCCATATTATTGAGCGGAGAAGAGCAGTAGTTGAGGCGATCGGTCAGTGTGGTGATCTGTGCCAGCGGACGACGCTCGGCCAGTTTTTCGAAGGCCCGGTGAATATAGCCGATGGTCTGATCGGCCGATACGATCCGTTCGCCATCGAGCTCGAGAATATTTTGCATGACCCCGTGCGTGGCCGGGTGCGTAGGCCCCAGATTTAACGTGGTGGTCGTTTTCTCGATCGATCCTTCTGGCAGTTTTATGTGTTCACTCATACAATGGCCCCCCGGGGGGAGTTTATTCTTGTTTAGCCGCGGCCAAACATTTCGTCATCTTTATCGATACGGGTTTGATCTTCTAACGGAAACTCCTTTCGCATGGGGAAATAATCCATCTCATCGACATTGAGTATCCTCTTTAAATTGGGATGTCCTACAAAGTTGATCCCAAAAAAATCGTAAGTCTCGCGTTCCATCCAATTGGCCGAAGAGAACAATCCCGTAGCCGTATAGACATCGGGCTGCAAGACACCTGTAAATACTTTAAAGCGAAGGCGAATGTTCTCGGTGAGGTTGTGCAAATGGTAGACCACGGCCAACTCGCGACCAGTTTGATCGGGATAGTGCACCCCGGTCAGATCGGTCAAAAAGATAAAACCCAGTTGCGGGTCGTCGTAGAGAAAATTGAGCACCTTCAGATTCATTTCCTTGGGCGCCTCGAACTGCAGCATACCATACGAGTCTGAAAATCCGCTGACCTGGTCACCGAACTTATCTATCAATCGTTGCTGTATGATCTCGTTTGTCAATGACATCCATTCCTTTTTGCGGCAAACGTGCTTTTACACGTATTGCCTTATTGAATACCGTAACTTTCTAACAATGCTTTATAGCCCTCTGCGTTGCGACGTCGAAGGCTTTCTTTTCCGACCAGATCTTGAATACGAAGCACACCGTCAATGATCGCTTCGGGTCGGGGCGGACAGCCGGGCACATACACATCGACCGGTACGACCTGGTCGATTCCCTGTAACACACTGTAGGTATCGAAAATACCACCGCTACTCGCACAAGCACCCACGGCAATTACCCAGCGGGGCTCGGCCATTTGCAAATACACTTGTTTTACGACGGGTCCCATCTTTTTGGCGATCGTTCCCATCACCATCAGCAGATCGCATTGACGAGGAGAAAATCCCACACGCTCCGAACCAAAACGGGCCAGATCGTAATGCGAACCCATCGTTGCCATAAACTCAATGCCACAGCAAGAAGTGGCAAAAGGCAGAGGCCAAATGGAATTTTTTCTGGCCAGCCCAATGACGGTGTCGAGTGAAGTGGCAAAGAAACCCTCTCCCTGGTGTCCATCGGGCATGGGGGCCATACTAATGTCTGCCTCCAGCGGCTTTTGAATAAGATTGTACGATACCGGACGACTCATATTCCAATCATTTTATAACATAACAAGCGCTCAAGGCGAATGTTGTTGTTTGCGTTCTTAGTCTTCCCATTTCAAGGCTCCCTTTTTAATGATGTAGACAAAGCCACACAAGAAGAAACCAACGAATAGGGCTACTGCAATAAATCCGTTCCATCCCAGGCCTTTGAAGTTGACGGCATAGGGATAGAAGAAGATCACTTCCACATCAAAAAGCACGAAGAGAATGGCGGTGAGAAAATACTTGATGGCCATCGGCTGGCGGGCATCGCCATGTGATTCAATACCGCTGGCAAAATTTTGCAGCTTATCGCTGGTCTTGCGACGAGGCCCTAGTAAATGCGTGGCCATCATCAAAAAGGCAACCAGCCCTACTGCAATTAAAACCTGCAGGGCCAGTGGCAAATAGGTAGAGGCATTCGAGGCCGTGGAGCCCATTTGCAACCAGTATAACATGTGCTGTTTTTTCTGGGCGCAAAATTAAGGAGCAATGGCGACAAAACCGGCATGATATCGACGCAAAGCGGTCTGATGTAACGTATTGGGCTTTGGTGCCGCCGCAGTCTTGGGTGCTTGGTCAGATTTAGGGGCGTTATCGGGTTTGGGCTGTGGGGCTTTCTCAAGCACGCTGATGTTTTGTTGGATGGCCGCATTGGTCGGATCCAAAGACAGCATACGTCGCAGGTAGAAAAGCGCTTTGTCTTTGTCTTTCAATATGTTAGCACTATATGCAGCCAAATAACCCGATACCCCGATGATGGTCTTTAGGTTCTTGACCGTATCTTTTTCTAAGATAACAAGGTATTTCTCTGCCCAGGGTACGGCCGTTCCCATTTCCATGGTAGTGTCGATGGCACGTTGAATGTTATATTTCATCATGTATCCGAAAGACTCCTCAGGATACTTTACGACATAGACCCCGAACAAACTATCGGCAACGCCATAGGACTTGCCCTGATAATAGGCAAAACCGGCATCGAACAGATCACGCTGGCTGGGGTTGGCCTTGGTAGTAAGGATCAGGGTGCGCAGATCTCCTTCGATAATACGGCTCAAGCTGTCGCCTTTTGCCTTGAAGCGATCAGCCCCTTTCTTTAGCAGATCTACCTTTAGACTCACGAGGGTATCAATACGGGTAGATTGTAAATAAGTATCAAATACCTCGGTGGGGGTTCCACCGGTCTTATCGATAATGTCGGCGCGCAATTGAAAATCGTAGAGCGCTACACCATCCATGTCATCTCCTGTGCGGCCAAAGAACAGATCGCTGTATTTTTTTGCATTGGCAAAAGAGGCGGCAGCCGCTTCGGCCTGCTGTTGTTTGGCAAGGGTATCGCCCTGCTGAAAGAAAGCATCGGCCAACAAGCGATATACGCGAGGCTTGGTCATGTTACCAAGGGCTGCGATCACTTGCTCCGATTTGGCAATGGCACAGGCAAAATCTCCGCGCGCCCAGCAAAGCTGTGAGTAGAGGAACTCATCTTGAATATTCTTTTCGGGCTGCTTGGTTTCGATATACTTCTGCAACTGTTGTTCGGCGGTCGCATAATCGCGGCGATAGAAGTAGTAATAGAACAACTCATAGTAGGCAGGCGTAAAGCGGGGATCTTTTTGCACACAATCGGTGAGGTATTGCAAGACCAGCTCCCAGTTTTTTTGCGAATCGAATAAACGAGCCAGACGATAGCTGGCCAGCGCATACCCCGGATTCAGTTTCAGGGCCTCGGTATAATTTTGAAATGCTTCGCCACCGCCCTCTCCGGGACGCGCCTTACGAATGGCGTTACCTAAGAGCAGATACATCTCGGCATTCTTATCTCCCTTTTCGATCTGTGCGCTCATTTTGCCGATCACATAATTGAGATCGCCACTCTTGGCTTCGATATTGGAGCGAGACACCGCATTGAGAATATCGATGTTGTCTCCCTTCCGGGTACGGCTCATGGTCAGGGCCGATTCAAATTTCTGACGGGCTTCGTTCGTTTTATTCTCCAGCAGGTCGGCATGACCGGCTCCCACCATCACCAATGGTGAGTTGGCGGCCAGTTGCAGAGCTTTGTCGTACCAGTTTCTGGCAACGGCTGCTCTCTTTACTGAATCCAACTCGCGTTCAATGACCGCTTGTCCACCCCAATACAATACTTCGGGATCGGCAGGATTGGCCTTCAATAATTGCTGAAAGGTTTGGTCGGCCAGCTCAAAACGCTGGGCAAAAAGATGATTCTTTCCATCTTGTACTGTTTGTCCACTCACTGTAACGGATACACCGAAACAAATCGAGAGTACTACATAAAATCGTTTCATCAACATGAGCAGTTTCGCTTTAAGGGGTGTAAATATAATATAATTAGTTACTCATTGACCTGCACAGGACGAATCCCCAGTCTTTTTTGGGCAGGGGCCAGATAAGCTCTTCTGAAAATGATCTGGCCAATTTCGCCGCTCACAAAATGCGCAAAGCCGGTAGCCAGCCCGCGGTGTCTTTCTTTTAGGATGTACACAAGATCGCGCACCATGGGATAGCGCTTGGCATAGATGTTGGCCTGATAGGCTTTTACATAATAGCCTTTTAGGTCTGTGCTTTCTATGTGCGCCACTTTGATCTTTTTCAAAAAACTTAGTTGGGCCGAGTCTTCGGGGTTGCCCACCCAGCCCACGCCAACAAAACCCACTACGCCCGGATGAGTTGACACATAATCGATAACACCCTCACTGCTGCGGGCTGCCATTGCTGTGCTGGTCAAGGACTCGCCTTTCAATATGGAATCTACAATAAATCTGACAGTACTGGTGGCCTTGATGCCATCAAAGACAGGGATTAACTTTTTGTTATGTTTACCGGTAAGGATGTCTTTGATCTCATTCATGGTAAAAATGGTATCGGCCGAACCGGGATGGACCACTACCGCAATACCATCGCGCGCAACCACCAGACTTCTTGCATTGACCTTGAGTGAGTCGGCCATCAGCGCTCTTTCTTCTGCAGAAGGACGGCGAGTTACCAGCACCATGCGTACACTATCATTGAGCAGATCGCGCAAACAATCCGCTTCGGTTTTGTAGGTCACCGAAATGGTGGTACCGGGATGATTGGACTCGTACACCTGCACCAACTCATCTACGATGGGTTTGAAGGTTTCATCGGCGCTAATGCGAACCGATCCTCTGTCGGGTGTATCGGGTAATTCGTTTCGCTGCTCTTCGTACGACTTGCATCCTGAACAACACAATAGCCACCCTATGAAAAAAGCACAAGCACTTCGTAACATGTATTCTTCTTTTACTCTTTTGTTTTATACCCTCTGTGCACTCTCCAAGCGCCATACAACAAACAAACCGCACCAAAAATGCGATCGGTCAGGTCGGGCGGAAAACGCAGGTTGATCTCCAGGTCCAATTGGCTGCGCAGCGAAAAGAACAGACCCGCGAGCAGAAACAATCCACCCATGCTGTACTCCCTTACTTTTTGCATGCGAGAACGATGCGCCTGCTTTTGCTTTTCGTATTCCTGAAACATAAGTGGGCAAATTAGCCAAATTTTCAGTGTAACGAATGGGCCTTTGTTCAATTGCCAAATCAGCTCGGGGTTAAGCAGGTCTGGTTATATTTGCAAAACAGGTATTGCCTGCACAATTCGCTGCGCTATGACCAAACCCAGCCTTCCGCCCGGCACCAGAGATTTTTCGGCCGAGGTGGTCCGAAAAAGAAACTACATTTTCAACACCATTCGCTCGGTGTTCGAATGTTACGGATTTGGTCCGCTCGAAACCCCCGCCATGGAGCAGCTCGATACCCTGATGGGCAAGTATGGCGAAGAGGGCGACAAGCTGATCTTTAAGATCCTCAACAACGGACTGGACAATCCAGAAAAAGAGAAACAGACCAGAACCGCACTAGAACAGGTCTTGCAGGGAAAGAGCAATAAAGACCTGACCGAAAGAGCACTTCGCTACGATCTGACCATCCCCTTTGCGCGCTATGTGGCGACCTGGCATCAGCAACTGGCCTTTCCGTTCAAACGCTACCAGATGCAACCGGTCTGGCGGGCCGACCGACCACAAAAAGGACGCTACCGCGAGTTCTACCAATGTGATGTGGATGTAGTGGGCAGCCGCTCCTTGCTCAATGAACTAGAGTTAGGATGTATCTGCCAT